>CAYWBI010000071.1:1730-17841 GCA_964456445.1 uncultured Calditrichaceae bacterium | reverse complement strand
CCATGATTGCGCCGTTCCAAAATCAAAAATCGGTGTTCCTTGTTCGTAAATCAAAAACCTGTTCATGACAAGTCGATACACCATAATTTGAACAGAGGCAATCCTTTTTTCTCCTGCCTAAGGGTAGGGGCAATTGAGCAATGTATGTTTGATTGTATTTTGTAATGCAAAACCAATATCGAAGTGTTTATTTATCCTTATCGATTACGTCAAAAAGGTTTACCATCTCTATGGCTGCCAAAGCCGCATCCCATCCTTTGTTCCCTGCTTTTGTACCGGAACGTTCGATCGCCTGTTCGATGGAATCGGCAGTTATAAGGCCGTAGGTAACCGGCAATTTATGGGCAAGGCTTAACTGACCGATACCTTTTGTTACCTCCGATGCAATATAATCAAAATGTGGCGTCGCGCCGCGTATTAACACTCCAAGGGCAATAATTGCATCATACTTATTGGTCGAAATAAGCTTTGTCACTGCAACCGGAATTTCAAACGAACCCGGGACGCGGGCCAGGGTTATTTGTTCATCGGCAATATTATGCCTTATTAAACAGTCGCGGGCGCCTTCAAGTAACTGCTCGCCTAAAAAACTATTAAATCGCCCTAACACAATTGCGATGTTTTTCCCTTCGCCTACAAGATTTCCTTCTAAAATATTCACGGGATACTCCTTCTATAAAATCTATTTAAACACTTCTTCATTGGTATATTCGAGTTGTTGATATCCATTTAAAAACTGATGTCCCAATTTTTCCTGTTTTGTTTTTAAATAGGTAAAATTATGATTATTAGGTTGTACTTCGATAGGGATTCGTTCTACCGTATCAATGTTATAGGCGCGGAGCCCTCTGATTTTATCGGGGTTATTTGTCATTAGCCGAACTTTCCGGATACCGAGAAAACGCAGGATCTGTGCCCCGATGGCATAATCACGCAGGTCGGCGTCAAAACCAAGTTGGTGATTTGCCTCTACGGTATCAAACCCCTTTTCCTGTAAGCGGTACGCACGGATTTTGTTTGCCAGGCCGATACCCCTTCCTTCCTGACGCAGATAAATGACAACACCACGGCCTTCCTTCTCTATCCCGTCAAGGGCCAGATGTAGTTGTTGCCCGCAGTCACATCTAAGCGAACCTAAAACATCAGAGGTTAGGCATTCAGAATGCAAACGGACCAGGACCGGCGCGTCTGCCTCAAATAAATCCCCTTTGACGATTGCGATGGCTTCCTCGGCCAAAGAGGGGCTTTTAAAAAACAGTAGATTGAAATGACCAAATTCAGATGGAAAATCAACTTTATCAACAAGCTCTATCAAAGTCTCATTTTTTTTACGATAAAGAATTAAATCCGCGACGGAGACAATTTTCATTTCAAATTTCCGTGCGAGATTCAAAAGCTCTGGCAAGCGTGCCATGGAACCGTCATCACTCAAAATTTCACATAGAATACCGGCCTGATAATCGCAACCGGCCATTCGTGCCAAATCCGAGATGGCTTCGGTGTGGCCGGGGCGGGTAAGAACCCCGCCATCTGATGCACCCAGGGGGAAAATATGACCGGGTCTGTTAAGATCGGCCGGTTGGGTTAATGGGTTTATCAGGGTTTGTATGGTAAGCGCACGATCGGATGCAGAAATGCCGGTTGTCGTTCCCCTGGCCGCATCCACGGAGATGCTGAAATTGGTGCTTAGCGATGCCGTATTTTTAGAGACCATTGGCGGCAGGTTTAAGCTTTTTAATCTTTGTGATGTAAGAGATGTACAGATGAGGCCACGTCCGAACTTCGACATGAAATTGATGGCTTCCGCCGTAACGTGTTCGGCTGCCATGCAGAAATCACCCTCATTTTCCCGGTCCGCCGAATCCACAACGATGACCATTTTACCCTGTTTTATATCGGTCAGCGCTTCTTCAATTGTATTTAATTGTATCGGGTCCATTTAATCCTCAAGCTTAATGTCGAGTCCGGGGAATGATGTTTGTTCCCTGAACGGTTCCAGATATTTATAAATATATTTTCCGAGCATATCCACTTCTATATTGACCACATCGCCAATTTTCAGCATCCCGAGGGTTGTCATTTCAAGGGTATGGGGGATCAAAGCGATTTGGACACTTACCCGGTCTAACTGAGCAAGAGTTAAGCTACAGCCATTTATGCTTATTGAACCTTTAGGAATAAGATATTTCAAAAGGTCGGATGGAATACGGATCTGAATCTTTCGTCCTCCCTGTTGTTCCTGCCAGCCCATAATTTTACCAACCCCATCCACATGACCCTGAACAAAGTGCCCTCCAAGCCTTCCATCGGCCTTTAATGCACGCTCAAGATTTACCCTTGAATTTGGCTTTAGATGCGATAAGGTAGATTTTTCAAGAGTTTCCTGAACGGCTTCAACCATAAAATAGGAACTATGATCAAGTGCGGTCACGGTCAGGCAAACACCATTCACGGCCACACTGTCGTCGATCTTCAAATCTTCAATAATATTAACCGCGGCAATAGTAAGCCTTCGGGCGCCACGATTGGTATCGATGCGTTTTATAGTACCAATTTCTTCCACTAATCCTGTAAACATAATGTATCCTTAGTATTCATAAAAAATCCCCCGATGTACCACATCCCGGTCGCACATCTCAAATTTTGAGCGTTTAAATGTTAGAGGTTGTCCGGCAGAAAATCCCTTCAAATGCATTCCATCCAGCCCTGAACCAAAAACTTTTGGGGCTATAAATGTTACCAGTTCATCAACGAGATTTTCTTTAAGCAATGAACTGCCAATTTTACTCCCGCCCTCAACCAGCAAATGTGCAATTTTTAGAACGGCTAATTTTTTAAGCGCCTCTTTTAAGTCCAGTCCATCGGGTGTATTGCTACAGGCGATCAGCAGGATACCTTGTTTTTTGAGCAGGTTCCATTTTGCGGTTTTTTGTTGGCTTAATCCGCTGATTATGATTGTTTTGTTCCGATGTGCATCAACAATCAAATGAGAGGAAAGAGGCATTCTTAGTTTAGAATCGAAAATGATGCGCCAGGGTTGCGGGCCTGTATTTTTCTCACGGACGGTAAGATATGGATTGTCTGCTATGACGGTATTGATGCCGACCCCAACCGCACCGGCCCTTCTTCGTAAATCCTGAACCATCATGCGGGCAGATTCCGATGATATCCATTTGGATTTGCCAAATCGATCCGCAATTTTTCCATCAAGTGTTTGTGCCAGTTTGAGCGTTATATATGGCGCGTTGGTTGTTATGAATTTAATAAAGGGTTGATTTAGTAAACGCGCTTCGCTTTCACAAACGCCGGTATTCACTGTGATTTGATGATCCCGCAATTTTTGGATTCCATTACCATTGACCAAGGGGTTTGGGTCCTGCATTGCAATGACCACCTGATTGATCCCGGCGGAAATGATGCGGTCAACACAGGGAGGTGTTTTACCATGGTGGGAACAGGGTTCCAGGCTCACATATAAAGTCGCGCCTTTTGCCCGATTGCCAGCTACGTTCAGGGCGGCGGCCTCGGCGTGATCACCACCGAAATGATTGTGATATCCACGGCTAATTATTTTGCCGTTTTTTACAACCAATGCCCCAACAAGGGGGTTTGGCAGTGTTTTTCCCGCCCCCTTATTGGCAAGTTGCAGCGCAAGTTTCATGTAATGTATTGCTTCGCTTTGTATCATATTTACCCAAAAAAAAACCTGAACAAATGTTCAGGGCAAGATAAAACAGATACAATGAGTCACAATATAAATGGGTTGCCGGATACAGGCACCCGTCAACCCATTGCGATTCAAAAATCGGTATTGTCTTCTTCCATCCGGACTTTCACCGTCGGCACCTTGATTTCAAAGGTTCAGCCAATCAAGCAATGCTTGAAAGGGTCGTGGGCTTTAACCACCGGTCAGGATTTTCACCATGCCCTGAAGACGTTGCGAAGTTACACATGATTTCAGGGACAGGCAAGATAAATTATAGTTATTTCCGGCAATATTCATTTAATTGCCGTCGGGAGTGAATTTATCCATTTGACTTTTGTTCCGTCTTGGGTGGATTGTAATTCCAATATCCAAGGCCACAGAAATCATTGAGCGCAAAATGATCCTCAATGAATATATTTATTATCCCGGGTTTCCTTTCTGAATAAACGAATCATAAATTCCCTTAAATTTGAATATTTTGATTAGAACAAACATTTTTGAAATGGCCTTGAAATATATGTAAGTTCATTTATGACCGAATGCGCCGCAGACTAATGCAGACAGGGCCGGGTTAAATAATGAGACGAAACTACTGTTAGATCAGGTTTAGCAATTTTTTTTTGGTATATAATCGAGACTTTAAGGTTAACGCCATGAATAAAAAGTCATCAACGGACATAGCCACTCGATATGCAACTGAAATATTAAACAGTATCGCCGAAGGCGTATTTACAGTTGACACCCATTTCAAGATCACTTCATTTAACAAGGCGGCGCAGAAGATTACAGGGGTAAACCATCATGATACTGTCGGCAGGTATTGTTTTGAAGTTTTGCGCTCCAATTTATGTGAATCCACCTGTCCCATAAAACAATCGTACAGAAGCAACAATCCCTGCGAATTTGAAGCTAATTTTCTCCGTTCGGATGGCAAGCAAATTCCGGTGAGTATATGTGCCTCACAATTAAAAAATGCAAAAGGTGAACTGATTGGAGGCGTTGAGACATTTAAAGACCTTTCAACTATTATACATTTGAGGAAGGAAATAAAGAGAAACTACAGCTTTGAGGATATAGTCTCAAAAAATCATAAAATTCTATCCATTTTTAGTATCCTGCCAAATATTGCCGAAAGCGAATGCACGGTTTTAATAAATGGGCCCAGCGGGTCGGGAAAAGAGCTGTTTGCACGGGCGATCCATAACTTGAGTCCACGTAAAGATAAGCCTTTCGTTGCCATCAACTGCGGTGCGCTGCCCGATACTTTACTCGAGTCGGAATTATTCGGCTATAGTAAAGGGGCCTTTACGGATGCAAAAAAAGACAAACCCGGACGCTTTGCCCTTGCCAAAGGCGGGACGTTGTTTTTGGATGAAGTTGAAAGTCTTTCGCCTGCCACCCAGGTAAAGCTGCTACGGGTTTTGCAGGAAAAAGAATTTGAGCCTCTTGGCTCGGTTGCGCCTGTCAGGGCCGACGTAAGAATCCTTTCGGCGTCAAAAGCAGATTTGCTGCAGCTGGTAAATCAAGGAAAATTCCGTGACGATTTATTTTTCAGGTTAAACATCGTCAAGATTGAGCTGCCAGCCTTAAGGGAAAGAAGGGATGATATTCCGTTGCTTATAAAGGATTTTATCGAAAAATTCAATGCAAAAACAGGCAAAATAATTACGGGTGTAACATACGATGTAACGGAATTGCTGATGAAATATGATTTCCCCGGAAATATAAGGGAGCTGGAGAACATCGTTGAACATGCATTTGTAATGTGCCCTGGTGAAACAATCGATTTAAAGCATCTGCCAGCTGAACTCTTACGGGCAACAGACAATCTATCCCATTTTCAGAAGCCACAAAGTTCCTATCCGGGGAATTCTGAAAAAATTCTTATTTTGACAGCTCTTGAAAAATATAATTGGAATAAAATCGAAACGGCCCGCCAACTAGGCCTTCATCGCACTACGCTTTGGCGAAAATTAAAAAAATATAACCTCATCTAATGTTGCGCAACAGTTGCATGCAAAAGCGTTGCAATGTTGCACGATTCCCGCGTATATTTTTCGAAAACCATCACAAAAGCCATTAAACAGGATAATTGATTCTGGTTTTTTATTGGCATGGTAATTGATTTATTCCCTGTAAAAACTGAGTGCACAATGAAAAAAATTGTAATTCCGGTTTTTGGGGATCGGGTTTCACCCCGGTTGGATTTATCTGCAAAAGTGCGGGTGATTATTGTTGAAGACAATCACCTTAAATCGGACGAGACGGTTTCTTTAATTTGTCCCAATAAATTAGAAAGGATAAACATGATTGTGGGATTGAACCCCGACGAAATTATTTGTGATGGGTTATCTGATTTGTGTAAGGCTAAAATTCTGAACAATGGTATTCGGCTTTACTCCTGGGTACAAGGTGAGACTGATAGGGTGATAAAAGATTATTTAAAAGGAAAGCTTAAAGAGAAGTAATGTGTGTTTGAAACCGGAGATATTATGGCAAATCAAGACCGCAGGGACTTTTTAAAAACGATCACGGCGTTTGGAATTGGGCTATCGGCGATCGGCAGCAAATCCCGGGCTGCCGAAGTGATCAAAGCCCATCCGGAAGATAGAATGGGTGTGCTTGTAGATACTACCGTTTGCATCGGCTGTCGAAGTTGTGAGTGGGCTTGTAAAATGGCGCATAACATCCCGACCGAACCACTTGAGTCTTACCAGACCAACCGTTCGATATATAAAATATCACGGCGGCCCGATGAAAATGCCCTGACCGTTGTCAACGAATTTGAAACCACGATGCGCAATTTACCCGTTGATGTAAAAGTACAGTGTATGCACTGTGAAGACCCGGCCTGTGTTGCTTCCTGCATTGTTCATGCTTTTACAAAACATAAAGATGGAACCGTAACCTGGGATGGTGACAAATGTATTGGTTGCCGTTATTGTATGGTTGCCTGTCCATTCCAAATACCGGCATTTGAATTTGACAAAGCGATTGAACCGAATATTATGAAATGTGACTTCTGTTTTGACAGGACAAGCAAGGGCCAACTTCCGGCCTGCGTGGAAGCCTGTCCGGTTGAAGCAATAACCTATGGTAAAAGGGAAGAGTTGCTTCAGATCGCGAAAACAAGAATTAAAAATAACCCGGAACAATATGTCGATCATATATATGGCGAATACGAAGTTGGTGGGACTTCCTGGTTATATCTTGCACCCGAAGAATTTAGCAAACTTGACTTTCCCGTTCTTGGCGAAGAACCGGCCCCCGGAGTTTCAAAGCAAATTCAGCATGGCCTGTTCAGATATTTTGTTCCACCCATTGCACTTTATACGCTTTTGGGCGGCATCATGTGGATTTCGAAAAAAAGGGAAGATGAACCGGAGTGGTAAAATGGAACACTTATTTAAACCGACCCAAATGAAAAAGAAATACTTTACACCTGGGGTTATAATCTTGCTTGTACTCGCGGTGAACGGGATGGTGTTTTTGGCATATCGTATTTTTTTTGGACTTGGCGCCGTTACAAATTTAGACAATCAGCATCCCTGGGGGATTTGGGTCGCCATAGATGTTGCCTGCGGAGTGGCGCTGGCCTCTGGCGGATTTATGACGGCGGCGCTGGGCCATGTGATCCATAGAAAAAAATATGAGGTTGTCCTGCGGCCCGCGCTTCTTACGGCAATGATTGGATATACCTTTGTGGCCATAGGTGTAACCGTCGATTTAGGACGCTGGTATTATATTTGGCATCCGCTGATATATTGGAATGGCGATTCGCCACTGTTTGAAGTAGGCATCTGTGTTATGACCTATTTAACCGTTTTGTATGTTGAATTTTTGCCGATTGTAACCGAACGGTTTATTGGAAGGGTCAGCTTCAAAGGTTTCTTTACCTTTTTAGACAAGCCTGTTGATAATACGCTTAGATTTTTGGATAGAGGGCTGTATAAAACAATGTTTGTTTTTGTAATAGCCGGCGTTGTGCTCTCTACCCTGCATCAATCTTCCCTGGGCACACTGATGGTTGTTGCCGGGTCTAAAATGCATCCTTTGTGGCACACACCTATACTGCCCCTGCTGTTTCTTTTATCGGCCTGTGCCGTTGGATTTCCGATGGTGGTTTTTGAGTCCCTGCTCGCTTCGCGTTCGTTTAATTTAAAACCTGAGATGAATGTACTGACGGGATTGGCCCGGATAACCGGTCCGATCCTGTTTGTATATTTCGCTTTTAAAATAGGGGATATGGTCATCCGCGGTACCTATGTTTATCTTGCAGTGGTAAATACAGCCAGCGTCATGTTTATGATTGAAATGGTATTTGGGATACTTATCCCCTTAAGGATGCTTTTTTCCGAGCAAATTATCAAGACAAAATGGGGATTGTTTACATCAGCTTCGCTTGTGATATTCGGTGTGTTTTTAAATCGGATTGACAGCTTCCTGGTCGCCTACACACCTCCTTATGCACACAATGCATATTTTCCCTCGATTGGGGAAATATCCGTTACTATTGGTTTTATCGCCATCATTGTTTTACTGTATCGTGCAGCTGTAATGATTTTTCCGGTGATAGCCTTGCAACAGAAAAGCATGATCCCGGCGTCAAAATATGAAATCCAGGGAGATAAGAGATGAAATCATTGATCTGGGCTGTTTTATTAGTGTTCTCCGTGCCATCTTTTCTTTTTCCTCAAATCAAAACAGGCGATATGCACAGGTTCGAAAAAATAAATTGCAGCACCTGTCACAGGTGCAAATTTCCAACGTCCCAGGATCCCTGTCTGTGGCCATGTCCAAGGGTAGAGTTGATAAAAACTTATAAAATAACAGAGAAGGCCCCGGAAACAATTGTTATTGATAAACTGATGCGTCTTTACCAGCCTGTTACCTTTCCTCATAAACTACATGCCGATATGGCGGATATCAGTGGAGGGTGCGTCCAATGCCACCACTATAGTCTAAATGGTGAAATCCGGCTGTGTTCCGATTGCCATGCATCTCAAAGAAAACGGAATGATGTTTCCCGTCCCGACCTGACCGGAGCTTATCACCAGCAATGTATGAATTGCCATAGAAGCTGGAGCCATAAGACCGAATGTGTCTCCTGCCACCAATATCAAAACAAAGCCAATTTAACCGGGGGGGAAGAACATAAAAGCAAAGTAAAAAAACACCCCAAGTTGGTTCCTCCTGAAAAAATAATTTTCAAGGCTGATTCCACCGGGGGGAAACGGGTTGTTTTCTTTCATAGGGAACATTATAAAACATTTGGCTTTGCCTGTGCGGATTGCCATAAGGATGAATTGTGCATTAAGTGCCATGACGTGAACAATTCCTTTAACGGAGAAAAGACGTCATTAAAATTAAATACGAAAGATTCTGAAAAGAAATCGCATGCGAAATGTAACTCCTGCCATTCAATTAAAGAAAGTTGTTCCATTTGTCATAACAAAACGGGCCAGGATTTATTTAATCATGGCAAAAAAACCGGTTGGGCGTTAAAACGTTATCATAATAAATTGAAATGTATGGTCTGCCATGGAAATAAAAAACAGTTTAAAAAATTAAACACACAATGCTCATCCTGCCATGGCGATTGGGATGCTCAAAATTTTGACCATAAAGTAACCGGTCTTGCTCTTGATGAAAACCATATTGATAATGAGTGCGGGGACTGTCATTTAGGAAAAAACTTCAGCGTACCGCCTTCCTGCAATAACTGTCATGACAACAAGCACTATCCAAAGGACAAACCGGGTAAGCCAATAAAAGAAAAATGATGATCATGAACACAAAATATAAACATTCAAAGATCGGTCTAAAACTTATACTCGCCGTTGGGCTTGCGACGATTTTGGTTATCAGCGTTTATTCGTATATCAATTTACAATCTCAGAGTGATCTGCTTTATGGCGAGTTCGAGACGCATGCACGGCAATTGAGCGAAACAATAAAGAAAAGTGCCCGCTCGAGTATGATGGAAAATAAGCAGGAACAAACTTACAAGATAATACGAACAATCGGCGAGGAACCGTCAATTCGTCTTATTCGGATTTTTAACAAGCAAGGCAAAATAATTTATTCAACCGATTCTGCTCTGATCGGTACCATGGTCGATAAAAAAGCCGAAAGTTGCTATGCTTGCCACGCTGCAAATAAACCATTGGAAAAACTGCCGATTTCAAGACTCACCCGTACATTCCGGCTCAAACCTAATTTGCCACGGATAATGGGTTTAATGAACCCTATATACAACCAAAAATCATGTTGGGAAGCTGACTGCCACTTTCATCCCAAAAGCCAAAAAGTACTGGGTGTTCTTGATATTACGATGGGGTTAAAACAATTGGATGAAGCGGCGGCGGCAGGGGCGGCCCGTGTAATCATTTTTGCGATTTCAGCCGTGGTTCTTCTTAGTCTTATAATTGGCTTCTTTGTGCGCAAGTGGATCCATCAACCGATCATTCAACTGCTTGAAGCAACGCATCAGGTTGGTACAGGTAATCTGAATTATATAATCAACGATCTTGGCGATGATGAACTTGGGGTTTTGGGCAGGGCCTTCAACAGAATGACAAAAAAGCTTGCCGATGCCAGGCTGCAGTTGTTTCAATCGGATAAAATGGCCTCGCTTGGCCGGCTGGCGGCGGGGGTTGCACACGAGATCAACAATCCGCTTACCGGTGTTTTAACATACTCCAGTTTTTTGCTTAAACGGGCCAAGGATAAAAATCTGCGGGAAGATTTAAAAGTTATTGTACGTGAGACTAAAAGAAGCAGGGAAATTGTAAAGGGGCTTTTGGATTTTGCCAGACAATCGGTGCCGAAGAAAAACGAAGTGAATGTAAATGATATACTCGAAAATGCCCTAACCGTTATATCCAACCAGATGCAGATCAGACAAATATCGATTATAAAAAACTTCCATCGGGATTTGCCGATGATTACGGTTGACTCGAACCAGCTTCAACAGGTAATTCTTAACCTTCTTGTCAACGCCATGGATGCTGTTCAAAGTGGGAGCGGGGAAATAAACATCAACACAACATTGATAAACCTTTCCCCTTTCGGCCTGAGCCAAATTAAAAATGCGGTTTGCCGGAAACGTCACAGTTTGATCGACAATGAAAATAAAATCGACGGCATGCCAACCGTAAAAGTGAAAGCAGCCCAAAATGGGGAGAAGGGAAAGATAAACCTGGATCCGGTTTATGGGAAGCACCGACATAAATATTCCTTCCCGCCAAAAAAAGGTGCAAGCATTGATATGTATTGTCCCCGCTGTGAAACATCCCTCATCCATGAAAAAAGCAAATGTCCCAATTGCGGATGTACTATTTATACCTTTGAAGCCCCACCACACGGTATGTTTGAAGGGTGCACAAATCCTGACTGCAATTGGGAACAATGGAAAGCGCTCGATGACCTGGGTTCAAAAAACTATGTTGAATTAAAAATTGCTGATAATGGTTGCGGGATTCCGCGTAATAATCTGGAAAAAATATTTGAACCTTTCTTTACGACCAAGGGTCAAAAGGGAACCGGTCTGGGTTTGGCCGTAAGTTGGGGAATCATCGATAATCACGAGGGAACAATAAACGTTGAAAGCGAAGTGGGAGTGGGAACAACATTTACAATAAACTTACCGGTGTAAATTATGGGCAACAAAAACATTTTGGTCATAGATGACGAAGAGGTAATTAATGATGCGGTAAAAAAAATCGCAACATCCGAAGGCTATTCCGTCACTTCGGCATTAAGCGGCGCCGAAGCCTTAAAGTTACTGACAAGGGAAAAATTTGAATTGGCGATTTGTGATATTATGATGCCGGAAATGGATGGGCTTCAACTTCTAAAGGAAGTTAAAAATAGAAATATCTTAACCGAGGTCATTATTATCTCCGGTTATTCAACGGTTGCAAATGTGTTAACCTCGCTATATGAAGGTGCGATCGATTTTATTCCCAAACCGTTTACATTTGATGAAATAATGTCATCAATTTCCCGGGGTTTTAAATACATCGAATTGAAAAAAGAAACCGCAACTGCCGATGATTCGTACATCGCGTTTGTGCCATGTCCGCCAAAATATATGAAACTCGGATATTCAAGCTGGACGTTTTTACAGGCCGAAGGATTGGCCGTGATAGGTGCAACGGATTTGTTCTTAAAAACAATTTCGGCTATTGAATCGATACAGCTCCTAAATGTTAATGATATGATAATCCAGGCTAATCCGGCAGGGAAAATTATTTGCCAGGATGAATTGGTTCATAACCTGCTCGCGCCAATCGGTGGAAAAATCATCGAGCGCAATGATTCAATTTTAAAAGACCCGGCGTTGCTGGAAAAAGACCCCTACTTTTCCGGCTGGATTTATAAAATAATTCCCGCGGACATTGAATATGATATGAAACAGCTTCTTGATTGTAGCTCTGAAAGAATTTAGAAGAATATAAAAAATTAAGGAGAAAAAATGGTACTTTTTATCATCATGGTCGTCGTTTTTATTGTTGCCGATATAATTATCCGTATTGTGGCAAATAAACTCAAAGAGAAGAAAACAAGGGAAGAAAGAAAATCAGCGCTTGCTGAAAGTTTGAATATTGATTACACACATGAATCGAAAACGCTAAAACGCGTTGAAGTTGAAAACCCGCGTGCAAGAATTCTTTGTGTTGATGACGAGCCTGTGATTTTAGATAGTTTTAGAAAAATACTGGCTCTTGACGGATATAACGTTGATACTGTAGAAACAGGCCAGGAAGCACTCGGTCTTATCCAGCTGCATCCGTATGATTTTGTTTTTACCGATCTGAAAATGCCGCACATGGACGGTGTTGAGGTCACGAAATCGGTTAAGCATTTGCGCCCCGATATCGACCTGGTCATCATCACGGGTTATGCTACCGTCGAAACTGCGGTTGAATGTATGAAATACGGCGCAATGGATTATGTACAGAAACCGTTTACCGAATCAGAACTTCTTGAATTCACTAAAAAGCTGTTGGTATTACGGGAAGAAAGAATCAAACAGACAATCAAACCACAGGTCAATATCACGAGTTTAAAATCACTTAATACGTCGATGAAATCGGGCTTCTCTATTCCGGGGGGGGCGTTTATATCTAAAAACCATTGTTGGGTTTCCATTGATCAGGCGGGAAAGGCCAAAATCGGAATCGATGATTTTGCCGATAAGTTATTTGGAAAGATAGATTTAATAGAATTTCCAAATCTTGGGATGGATGTTAAAGCAGGGCAGGTCCTTTTTACGGTAAAACTGGATTCCCGAAATGTTGTTTTTACATCGCCGGTTAGCGGAAAAGTGGTTGCCATAAATACACGGCTAAAAGACAATCTTGATTTATTTGATTTAACGCCTTATCACGATAATTGGATATGTTCCATCGACGCGGAAAAGTTGCATAGCGAACTTGATAAAATGAAAATAGGCAAGGCCGCGGTGGATTTTTATATATCGGAACTGGAAAAACTGAAAGAACTTCATGAGAAGATCCGTGTAGGAAATGAAAAGGAAGATTATAAACCTGTTTCCGATGTTGATGTTGGCGAAATGAAGAAGGCGGATCCTGTGACATTTAATAGATATATTGATTTGTTTTTAGGTTGACTGCGCATCCATAATTGCTCATTTAAAATCGTCAGCGTTTTGCCGGTACTTTTCCGGCTTTTTATATTACCGGGCCTGTCCGGGGTGATATCCGGCGTAAAATATAAGATAGGTCGCTGAAGATAAAGAACGTTTTCAACTTTTAAACAATTAACATTAAATGAAAATAGTTATCGACATAGAGCTGAAATGTTTATAAATTGTATAAAATCCAAATTCCCTTTGAATTGATACCGAGCTAAGATGGAGGATGTTTTGAATCGATTAATTATATTGGTGTTGTTAACATTTTTTGTTTCACTGCTCCCGGCCAGGGAAAGAGCAGAATGTCTTGATTGCCATTCGGACAATGAAATCACAAAAACAATAGATGATTCTATAGAAGTTTCAGTTTATGTAGATTCAACAATATTAGAAAATTCCGTACATGAGGGGTTTGAGTGTACCGATTGCCATAAGCCGGGTGATGACCACCCGGATGAAACCGCTTTGCCTGCGGTAAGATGTGGCGGGTGCCATGAGGATGCCGCAACAGAATATGCCCGGAGTATTCATGCCCTGGCACATCTTAATGGAAAAGTTCATACGGCGCGCTGTACGGACTGTCATGGGACCCATAATATCTTATCCGCAGATGATAAAAACAGCTCGGTTTCTAAAGATAATCTTGGGCATACATGTGGTGTTTGCCATTCCCGGCCCGATGTTATGAAGTTGATTGGCCAAAGAGGCGAAGGGCCGGTTAAAGATTATCAGCAAAGTATTCATGGACGTAGTCGTGCTACTGATGTGAACAGTAAAGCGCCGGTTTGTTCCAATTGTCATAACTATCATGCTATTTTGCCCCGTACCGATCCAAAATGTTCTTATACCAAAGTAAATATCCCGGCTACTTGTGGAAAATGCCATCCGAAGGAGGAAAAATCTTACCGTGAAAGCATACATTGGAATGCCATTTTGCGTGGTCATTATGAAGCCCCAACATGTAACGATTGTCATAGTGAACAT
Organism: uncultured Calditrichaceae bacterium; assembly: GCA_964456445.1. Lineage (GTDB taxonomy): Bacteria > Calditrichota > Calditrichia > Calditrichales > J004 > CAYWBI01. The sequence continues at coordinate 3,490 of CAYWBI010000071.1, read as the reverse complement.
AATATCCAACCTGCAGAAGGCATTAACTCTGTAACCAGCACCAAAATGCAGGCAACAAAACTCTGCGCCAACTGCCATGCTTCAAAAACTTTGATGGAACGCTTTGGTTTGGATGCAAGACGTCTGGATTCTTATATGAAAAGTTATCATGGTTTAGCGGTTTTAAAAGGGTCCCCTGAAGCCGCAACATGTACATCCTGCCATGAAGTGCATGCAATCCGCGGCACCCAGGACAGCCTTTCTTCAGTCCAGTATTCGAACCGCATAGCAACCTGCGGTCACTGCCATAAGAATATTACGAAAGAATTTGCTTCCATTGAAGTTCACCCACTTGATCAGAAAACCCGCAATCCCATTGCCTATTTTTTCAGAATGATGTATATATGGTTGATCATTATTGTAATTGCTGGGATGTTTCTTCATAATTTTATAATTCTACTTTATCATATCCGGGAGAAGAGAAAAGTAGAGCTGGGCCAACTCCGGATTACACGGTTCCAATCCTGGGAAGTGTACCAACATCTTTTTATGCTTACCAGTTTTATTCTGTTGGTTATCACAGGCTTTGCCTTAAAGTTTCCAAATGCAGACTGGGTGCAGATGCTTGTTTCTATCGGATTTGATGAGAGGATACGCCCAATTGTGCACCGTATTTCTGCAGTTGTGATGCTAACAACATCGATTATTCAGCTTGGGTATTTTATATTCAACCATCGGGGGAGGAAAGATTTTCTTTCTCTTTTACCAACCAGGGATGATCTTATTCATCTTTGGCAGAATATGCGTTTCCATTTGGGCATTAGTGAAGAAAGGCCGCAGTTTGGACGCTATGATTACGGTGAAAAAGCTGAATACCTGGCCTTAATCTGGGGTGTGCTGGTAATGGGCGCAACAGGCTTTGTTTTATGGTTCCCTGAATTTTTTATTGGTTTTTTGCCAAGTTGGTTGTTTGAAACTTCCGAAGTTATTCATTACTTCGAAGCCTGGCTGGCCACACTTGCTATAGTTATTTGGCACTGGTTCTTCGTAATTTACCATCCGGATATTTACCCGTTAAACACTACTGTTTTCGATGGCAAAATTACTGAGGATAATATAAAGCACGATCACCCAATGGAATATGCGGAACTTCAGAAAAAGAGTGAAAAATAACGGGGAACTGACAAGGCTGTGTTATGGCTTATTAGAATTCTGGGTTCCAGCGTCTATTGCATGGATCCGCATTCCAAAATCGCAAATCGGTGTTCCTTGTTCGTAAATCAAAGAGAAATTAAGTTCAACAAGATAAACCGGATATTGCTCCTGCTACCACGCATCAATTCCCCAAAGGGGAAGAATAACAGAGCGAAGGGCGGCGCCCTGGTAAAAGCATGACAATAATGAAAAACCCTGAAAGGGTTTGATAAATTGTTCCATAGAGGATTTGTTTTGGGCTAAAGCCCATGATATTATTGGGGTGTTGTGTGTCCCTTACCTGAAGGCAGGGGCAATTGAGCAAAACCCCAAAACCAACACCGAACATCGATCAACGATTGAAGATTTATGATCTGCTCTGATTGCGCCGTTCTAAAATCGTAAACCGGTGTTCCTTGTTCGTATATCAGGGGCAGGGGCAATTGAGCAAACCCCAAACCCAACACCGAACATCGATCAACGATTGAAGATTTATGATCTGCTCTGATTGCGCTGTTCTAAAATCGTAAATCGGTGTTCCTTGTTCGTATATCAGGGGCAGGGGCAATTGAGCAAACCCCAAACCC
>CAYWBI010000071.1:0-1630 GCA_964456445.1 uncultured Calditrichaceae bacterium | reverse complement strand
TTGCGCTGTTCTAAAATCGTAAATCGGTGTTCCTTGTTCGTATATCAGGGGCAGGCATCGTATGCGTATCATTTTTCTCTTCACCCAGCCGCATGTTTCTGGCCGAATGTGTTAAGATAGAATATCCCTGCAAAAGCCAGATTTATGGGCACTAACAAAAAAAGCGCCATACTGTTTTGCTGATCAAAAAAAGGTGTAAGTTTAAGGATTATCAATGCAATGGAGAGTAAGGCATGGGCATACCAAAACCCGGCAAGAGCGCGTTGTCCCTGTTGTGCCTCAACAAAAACGGCTTTCAGGCTAAGAAAAAAAACAATAAGAGTAAGCGGGTTTATCAGTAAAAGATTTTCGTTGTGGAAGGTTACCACATGGTTGGTGAACAATGCCATAAAAAACAGGATAGAGCCCAAAATTCCAAGGGGAAGCGTAATCAACGCCCCATAGCCGAAAAAGATTTTTCTGTAAATTCTGCGCCGGGCTGATAGCATGCCTAAAGGTAAGGCGATAAGCGCTATGATTAAACCGATCCCAAAGGGCCACAACGGAAATGGATTAACATGGTCCGGTGTAGCTGTTCGCCCGGAATCGTATGCGATATAGGCCTTCCGTACAAATGGAATTCGGCTTCCATCGTCCGTTCTATAATACAATCTGCCTACAAAGCGTGACAGTTCATCTGGCAGGAACATTTCATCCCATTGCCGGATGGGTTTATCAATTGTATTGTTCATCAAAAACATTAAAACCCACTGCATCAGCGGTTCACGATCCGTGTAACGCATGGTTTCTTCGCGCAGGGTGAATCTGGCTGCAGAGTCCGTTCCGGTATGGAAGCGGCCGTCAAGCGCTTCGTCAAATAAATCCCTTAGCCGGGTGGAACAATTGTTATAATAGTGGTCATAGAGATAGGCACGGTTTTCCGGCAAGACAGAATCGGCCAGCTTTTGTGCGAGGTTTAACCTTTTGTTCTCCGGGATGTTCAACTCCTGAACAAAGATGCTCCGGTTTTCGCTTTTATATCGTCTTAAAGTTGCATTTACGCTTGCGTCCCCGGCGTAAAAGATAAGACGGCCCATAGCAAAACGGCTTATAAACCCTTCGTTAAATGAAAAGAGACCATAATTGTAAATCCGGGCAACACGAAGGCTGCTATCTTTTACAATTACCGCCGTATGGCCAAACCAATCCGTTAAATTGTCGCCCGGGCTAAACGTAACTAAATAAAAATGTAAATCCGCAGTGCGACTTTCTCCATGGGCCCAGGGAATATTTGTGAGCCTTTGTGCGTATATAGATTGGATGAGGAGTAAGCTGCAGAATATCAGAAGGGAACGTTTCACAAGATTGTATCTTTCTTTAGATTTGTGAATCAAAAAATACTTAGCCAAAAAGCTAAGAACGGGTTTAGTACAAATCAAAAAAATATGATTTGTCCCACGGTACTCAGTCGCATTCATAACCTGAACAAGGATTTACTCAGAACGGTCCGCAAAGCTACGGATGTTTCATTTTTTATTTTGCATTTTTGCAATAAGAAATGTCTAAAATCAAACATTAGTGTGCGGTTAAAATGTCTAATACCTAAATTGCTAAAGTAAATTTTTTTTACAAAAAAGCGCCAACTTACAGC
>CAYWBI010000070.1:0-18129 GCA_964456445.1 uncultured Calditrichaceae bacterium | reverse complement strand
AAGGGCGATGGTATTTCTTTTGATTAAGACATCAGTTCTGATTATTTTGTTAATATTCTTTTATCCATGGCAAAGTTGCCAAATTATGGGAAATGCATGTTTTTGCAAAAAATTAATTTAGCACGGAATATATAGACGCCAATAGTTAAGAAAGATGGAAAATGTCCCCCAAAAAAACTTCGGCAAATAAAGAGCTGGATTCCCTTAGGGCAGAAAATGAACGTTTGACCAGGCAATTAAAAGCCCATGGACAACCTGCAATTTTTAATCTTATAAACGAAGCTGTCTTTATCCTGGACAGGGAAAATAGCGCCATTATTGATTCCAATAATGCGGCAAGCGCTATGTATGGTTACACAAAGCAAGAATTTAGAAAAATTTCCATCGAGCAACTTAGTTCCGGGGAAGGTGTTTTTATACAGGAAGCCGCTAATGAAAAAATTTATAAGGCGGCTACCGCCGGTTCTACAGATTTTATCTGGCATGCAAAGCGTAAAGATGACAGCCTGTTCTGGGTCCGGGTCGATTTAAAATCCGGTATAGTTGATGGTGTGGAACGTGTGATATCGGTTGTAAAAGACATCGATGAACAGATGCGTACGACCATAGCCCTACGCGATAGTGAAGAACGCAGCCGCGCTCTTTCCAATGCTGCTTTTGAGGCCCTCGTCTTTATCGATCATGGTAAAATGATTGAAGTCAATGATCCTACCCTGCGTATGTTTGGTTATACCCGTGAGGAAATTATAGGACGACAAGCTATAGAATTTATATCACCTGAGTTTCGTGATTTAGTAGGAAAAAATATTCATGACCATTTTGAAGAACCTTATGAAGCAAAAGGTTTACGTAAAAATGGCAGTACCTTTTGGGCCGAATTTCAGGGCAAGATGTTCGAATACCGTAACAAGCAGATCCGCTGCACTGCCGTACGTGATATTTCTTTACGGAAAATCCGTGAGGATGCCCTGCGAGAACAAAAAGAACGTTATCGAAACCTTTTCAATTTATCCCCGACCGGCATCTTTGTACTTGATGAGAACGGTATCATTCTTGATGCAAACCCGGCTTATTCGGTTATTACACAATACGATCGCGATGAACTTATCGGTCGGCATGTAGGCATCGTTTCTACACCTAAAAGTAAAAATGATATCATTCCCAAGCATATTGCTTCAATTTTGGCGGGAAAAGTTTTAAACCATACCGTGGCCTGCCAGCGAAAAGACGGTATAAATATATTCGTTCAATTAGATGAAAAACATATTATCCTGCCCAATGGCAAAGATGGTATTCTGAGTATTGCACGGGATATTACCGAAAAAGTTCTGGCTGAGCGCGATGCCAGGAAACAATTCAAAGAGCTGAAGAACATTCATAAGCTTACAAAGGCGATAATAAGCTCTGTTAAATTGGAATCCACTTTTGAACTGGTGTTTGATATTCTTGAAGATTCTATGAATATTAAACGGGCCTCCATCCTGATGTTTGATGACCAGGACGTTATGCGCTTTATTGCCTGGCGGGGGATATCTGAAACGTATCGGCATGCGGTTGACGGGCATTCGCCATGGACGCCAGAACATAAAAATCCAGAACCGGTTATCATTGCCGATGTGGACACGGATCAAACCATGCCGGAATACAGGGAAATTTTTAAAAAAGAAAATATCCAGGCCCTGGTTTTTGTCCCTTTGACTTTTAATGAACATGTTATTGGCAAAGTTATGCTTTATGCCAAAAGTTCTTATGATTTTAGCGAGGGGGAGATTCAATTGGCCCAGACGCTTGGAAATCAGGTAATTGCCGCGATCATGCGTAAACGGGATGAACAGGCTTTGAGGGAAAGCGAACAACGCTTTCGTTCACTTTTTGAAGATAATAAAGCCGTGATGCTATTGGTTGACCCGCCAAATAAACAACAGATAATTGATGCAAACAAGGCCGCATGTGATTTTTATGGCTATAAACGGGCCAGGCTTTTAAAGATGAACATGGGTGATATAAACCTGATTGATCAGGAAAAACGTACTGAATTGATGCGCTCTGCAATGAAAAAACCGGATAATTATTTCCAGTTTAAACATCGACTGGCCAACGCTGAAATCCGTGATGTTGAGATTTATGCCTCGCCCATCAAGACGGGCAAAACCAAATCCATGTTTGTCATCGTGCATGATATAACCCAACGCAAAAAGCTGGAGCAAAAGGTTATCGAAAGTGAACGGCTGTTCCGCACGGTAATTGAACAAACAATTGATGGCATGGGAATGGCCAACCAGGCCGGAGAATATGTAATGGTTAACCAGGCAATTTGCGATATGACCGGCTATAGCCGCCAGGAGTTATTGGGCGAAAACCTGATGCTGCTTTTAGCCGAAGATGAGGATGTTGTACTTTTTCCTAAAGTGGCGTCTGGAACAACCGGTCACCGCTCCGTACGCCTAAAACGAAAAAACGGTGAAGTGTTTTTTGCCGAACTTTATGGCACGCCCATAACAATAGAAAATGAAGTTTTTGCCTTAGGTATTGTTCGGGATATTACCGATAAGGTAAAAGCAGAACAGGAACGAAAAAAACTCGAGGCCCAAATACAACATGCTCAAAAGTTAGAAAGCCTGGGCGTACTGGCTGGAGGTATTGCACATGATTTTAATAACCTGCTCACGGGGGTGCTTGGAAATGTAGGGCTGGCCCAAATGGAGCTGCCCCTGGCTTCACCGGTACTTTCCAATATCAAAAATATTGAAAATTCCGCAATACGGGCGGCGGATTTATGTCGCCAATTACTAGCCTATTCAGGCAAAGGCCGCTTTACTGTGATGGCCATAAACCTGAATGACATCGTTGAAGAAATGACATTTCTTCTGGAAAGTTCGATTTCTAAAAAGGTGATCATCAGATATAATCTTGAACAGCACCTGCCTAGCATTGAAGTGGACGTCACCCAGGTCCGGCAAGTCATTATGAACCTGATTATTAATGCATCGGACGCCATCGGAAGTAAGAGTGGTATTATAACTATTTCGTCAGGGGCAATGGAGTGTGATGAAAATTATCTTAAGGAAACCTATCTTGACGACAACCTTGAACCGGGTATTTATGTATATGTCGAAATTTCCGATACCGGATGCGGGATGCCCCAGGAAACCATTTCAAAAATATTTGATCCTTTTTATACCACTAAATTTACGGGCCGGGGTCTTGGGCTGGCTGCCGTTCTGGGCATCATGCGCGGGCACAATGGCGCAATTAAAATATACAGCGAACCGGAACGGGGGACCACCTTTAAGATACTTTTCCCCCTATCGGACAAAACAGCCATGTCCATCCATAAAGAAAAATCGGTCATTACTCAATGGGTTGGCAGTGGTCTGATTTTGGTGGCCGATGATGAAGAAACGATACGTGCCCTTTGTAAAAACACCCTCGAAAGAAGTGGCTTTACCGTGATTTGTGCATCGGATGGAAAGAAGGCCGTGGAGATTTTCCAAAAAAATACCGAAAAAATCAAAATGGTTATCCTGGATATGACCATGCCACACCTAAGCGGCGAGGAAGCTTTTAGGGAAATGCGCCATATCCGTTCGGACGTAAAAGTGTTGCTCTCCAGTGGATATAACGAGCAAAACGCAACGAATAATTTTGTTGGCAAAGGGCTTGCCGGTTTTTTACAAAAACCTTACAAACCCGAAACGTTGCTTGCCAAAATTAAACATATTTTAGATGAAGAAAACGAATAACAAATAGGAGGCCCTTTGCAATATAAAATACAGTTATCTGTGATTGGTTTTATTCTTGCCCTCATAGTCTCATGCAGCACGAATTCCCCTTACAATAAGTCAATCGAAACCTGGCACAATAAACGCATTGAAAACCTGAAAAATGATACAGGATGGCTTACCCTTGCCGGACTATACTGGCTTAAACCGGGTGAAAACAGTTTTGGCGCGGACTCATCCAATCGTATCATTTTTCCAAACAGCGCCCCGGCTTTTATCGGTTCTTTCTTTCTGGAAGACTCCTCGGTTAGGGTAATGGTCAACCCGGACATACAGGTGGAAAATAATGGAAAAATTGTAACATCCCTAAATCTTAAAAACGATCTGACAGGATCACCTACGATGTTAACGTTGAAAACGTTAGTTTGGTATGTTATCCGGCGCGGGGATAAAACCGGCATACGATTAAAGGACAAAGCCAGTCCTTTACTGCAGGCGTTTACCGGGATTGAGCGTTTTCCAGTTAAAAAAAGCTGGCGTATAAAGGCGCGGCTTATACCTGCATCAAAGGGGCACACGGTTCAAATCCCCAACGTGTTGGGACAGATGGAAGAATCGCCATCCCCGGGCATGTTGGCTTTTGAACACAATGGCAAACCTTATACGCTTAAAGTCTTAAGCGCCTCTGGAGGAGATCAATATTGGATTATTTTTGCGGATAAAACAAATGGTGATGCCACCTACGGGGGGGGACGTTTTTTATATGTGGAAAAAGCGGACTCAATTGGGGAAACATTTATAGATTTTAATAAGGCGTATAATCCACCCTGCGTTTTTACACCCTTTGCAACCTGTCCCTTACCACCGGAGGGCAACAGGCTTGACTTTGCTGTGGAAGCCGGAGAGAAAATGTTTGGTTCTGCCCATAATTGATTAGATTTTTAAGTGTAGTTGAAAATATTGGGTAAAAGAACCTATCAAACCGGATAGCCTTAAGTTATGAAAAAAACACCTGTTCTCCTCTTACTGTTTGTAATTTTGGGCTGTGCTTCAAATGCGCGGCCTCATATCCCGGAAGCACAGGACTTCTGCCAAAAAATCCATCGTAATGATACGCTGAACCTCTCAAAACAACTGGAACCGGTTGCCCATTTAATGCATGCTAAAACGGGCGTCTATTCCCTGGAAGAAGGCGATATATCCATGGTGGCGCGTGCCTGGTTATCGGAGTTTGCAGAACATACCATCGACATCCAGTATTTTATATTTTCAACGGATAATGTGGGGCTTATCGCTGCGGACTATCTGCTTCGTGCCGCGCAACGGGGCATCAAAGTACGCATCCTTGTTGACGATTTGTTGGTGGATGCCGATGCCGACGAATTGCTGGTACTCAATGCACAAAAGAATTTATCCATTCGTATCTATAATCCCGTGGCTAATATTGGTAAGAATTTTCCACAAAAAATGTATAACCTTGCCACTCACTTTCGCAAGTTTAATCAGCGTATGCACAATAAAACTTTTATCGTGGACGGGAAGGCTGTGATTACCGGGGGACGCAATATTGCCGATGAATATTTTGATTATGACCACGAATACAACTTCCGCGATCGTGACGTCTTGCTAATTGGAGGTATTTCCGATAAAATACAAAAGTCTTTTGATCAATTCTGGGAAAGTGAATTTTCCGAACCCGTTGAGAACCTGGTGGATCCAATGGATTTTGATATTGATACGACTAAAAGTTTTAACTGGCTGCATCAATATGCCTGTAACCCTGCAAATTTTTGGCCACAGGTCAGGGAGAAAATTACAAATATACCCAATGCTTTTCGGGCAATTCAGGAATCCGGCGATCTGCAATGGGTCGATAGTATCCGTTTTATCTCCGATGATCCCGGTAAAAATGACGGTTCCCATGGATTAGGCGGCAGTGGAAAAACCACCGAAAGGTTGATCGGGCTCATCCGCCAGGCAAAAAACTCAATTGCCATTCAAACACCTTATCTGATAACCACTCAGTTTAGTCGGGATCTGTTCGAAGCGGCTGTCAAACGAGGCGTAAATGTAAGAATATTGACTAACAGCCTTGCTTCAACCGATAATCTTGAGGCATTTAATGGTTACCAGCGCGACCGAAAGAAATTGCTTGCTACCGGTGTTCAAATTTATGAATTCCGCCCGGATGCCGCTGTGCGTTTCAGGGTTATGACCAGCGCCCTGCAAAAGAAAATAAATTTTACCCCTGTTTTTGGGCTCCATGCCAAATCCATGGTGGTTGATGGGCAAATTGCCGTGATCGGAACCTTTAATCTGGACCCGCGCAGCGCCAATCTGAATACGGAGTGTGTCACGATAATTCATTCAGCGAATGTTGCCCAAAGACTTAATACCGTAATGGACGAAGAATTTAAAATGGAAAATGCCTGGCTAACAACACGAAAAAATAACCCGGATTCCCATGCCGGATGGTGGAAACGGTTTAAGGCCTGGACAAGGGGTTTTGTGCCAAAGGGCATCTTATAAATAGCGGCTTATTTGATGATAATGGAAAATTAAAAAGATTTATTGCAGTGGGTAGGATAAAGACGCAGAATGTGCGTCCACCCATCGAAACAGCTCCCTCAGGCTGAGCCAGGATAAAAGGATTTGCCACTACGCAAGAGCCTATGGTTAAGGAAAACAATTTGCTCAATTCCGCGCTTAGAGGCCGCACCCATTTTTGTTGAAAAATAAATTACATCCCCATTGTTGGTAAGACTACTCTAAAATCCGTAAATTAACCCTTGTTAAAAAAGAAGGATGATTATGAAAACAATTATTGAACCGTTTCGGATAAAGGTTACCGAACCGCTAAAAGTAATTTCCGCCCAAGAACGCAAAGCGGCTTTAAAGGCAGCACACTATAATGTATTTTATCTCAACTCGGAAGACTGTGCGATCGATTTGTTGACCGACAGCGGGACCGGTGCCATGTCCACCAGACAATGGGCGGCAATGATGCTTGGTGATGAAAGCTATGCCGGTAGTCCATCGTTCCGTAGATTTGAACAGACTATTCGCAATATTACCGGTATCAAACATATCTTTCCTACTCATCAGGGACGTGCCGCTGAAGGCATTTTGGCCTTAACCCAGACAAAAAAAGGGGATGTTGTTCCCAATAACAGCCACTTCGATACCACACGCGCCAATTTTGAATTTGTTGGTGTAAATGCGTTGGACCTGATCTGTGATGAAGGGCTGGATAATGCCTTTATTGCACCGTTTAAAGGAAATATGAACATCGATGCGCTTGATGAAACCATTCGCAAATATGGCAAAGAAAAAATCCCTTTTGCAATGATCACCGTGACCAACAACACCAGCGGTGGGCAACCGGTCTCCATGCAAAATATTCGCGAAACAAAACGGCTCCTGCAAAAATATGATATCCCCCTTATTATCGATGCCTGTCGTTTTGCGGAAAATGCTTATTTTATAAAAGAACGTGAGAAGGGCTATGCCGATAAATCCCTTTTGGAAATTGCCCAGGAAATGTTTTCCTATGCCGATGGCGCGACGATGAGCCTGAAAAAAGACGGCCTGGTCAATATCGGCGGTTTTTTAATCTGCAATGATGACGCCTGGGCCGAAGATTTTCAAAATGTGTTGATCATGCGTGAAGGGTTTATCACCTATGGTGGATTGGCCGGAAGGGATTTGGAGGCCGCTGCCGTAGGCCTGATGGAAGCATTGGAATATGATTATCAGCAATATCGCCATGCCACGGTTGAATACCTTGCCCGTGCCCTGGATGCGCGCGATATCCCGTATGTAAAACCCGTTGGCGGCCATGCCGTCTTTCTGGATGCCAAGGCCTTCTTGCCCAATATCCCGCCCCTGCATTATCCGGGCATTGGCCTTGTAAATGCCCTTTATCTCGATGGTGGCATACGCAGTGTGGAACTGGGCAGCGTGATGTTTGGCCATTTTGACCCGCAAGGTGTCGAACAGCCATCGCCATTGGAACTGGTACGACTGGCCATCCCCCGCAGGGTTTATACCCAGAGCCATTTCGATTATATTGTGGAAGTCCTCGACGCGGTTTTGAAAGACAGGGACAAAATAACCGGCTACCGGATAACCAAACAACCCAGGTTTCTAAGGCACTTTACGTGTCACTTTGAACCGATATCGACAAACGAATAGTGGGTGACGAAAAGTTTTTATAGGAGATGCCTGTTTTCGGGTCATCTGGTTACAGACATTATCCGGAGGATTTTAAAAGATTACCGGGCTGGATATCTACAACGTTTATAAATATGAATACTAAAAATAACAAATAGTTTCTTAAATGGAGAACATCATGTCTGAACTTACAGCGGTACTTGAAACGGCAAAAGGAAAAATTCATGTAAAACTTTTTGCAGATAAGGTACCCTATACCGTGGCCAACTTTGTAAATCTGGCCCAACGTGGATTTTATGATAATTTAAATTTTCACCGTGTGATCCCGGATTTCATGATCCAGGGCGGCTGCCCGGATGGTACAGGCCGCGGCGGCCCCGGCTACCGCTTCGAAGATGAGTTTGATCCATCTCTCGTGCATGATACGCCCGGAAAGCTTTCTATGGCCAATGCCGGACCAAATACAAATGGAAGCCAGTTTTTCATAACCCATGTGCCCACCCCCTGGCTGGATGGCAAACATGCTGTTTTTGGAGAAGTTTCCGGTCCCGTGGATCAGGATATTGTGGATGCCATCCAACAGGGCGATAGCCTTAAAGGGATTGTTATAGAAGGTGATGTCACTGCTTTGTTTGCCCGGACGGCCGATAAACTGGAAGTGTGGAATAAAGTCCTGGATTAAAATATACATAGCCACCGGGATGCTCTTTTCCTTCACTTGAAACAAAAAGACTGCCTCAGCGGGCAGTTTTTTTTATATTTAAAATGTAAATAAAACTTGACAAAATGTAGTTAATATATTACTATGTGGCCATGGAAAACAAGGTGCGCTATTATCGCTTTCACAAAAATGAAATGACACAGGCAAAATTAGCGGAAGCTGCCGGGGTAAGTCGGCAGACAATCATTGCAATTGAAAAAGGGGTGTTTAATCCTTCAGTCCGGCTTGCTTTAAAACTTGCGCGTATTCTGGATAAACGTGTGGATGAAGTATTTATGCTGGATAGCGAAGATTAAGAACTTAATTAGCTGTTTTATTTTGAGTGGTTTCAAAATTGGGAGGGCAGATGAAAGTTTCCGTGAGTATGTTAAAAGCGATTTGGCTGGCTGTCTTACTCTTGTTGGTTTTCTCCGGCCCCTTATTAACTCCCTATTTACTTGTCCCCACCGTTGCCATCATTTGGGCCGCACCGCTTGTGCATGCTATGCTGCCTTTAAAGGGCCAACCCGATGAGCGACAACTCTATATTGCGCAGTCCTCGGGACAGATGGCGTATTATCTGATGTTGGGTTTGCTGCTGATTGTTATAATAAAAGATTATATACTGGCCGGAAAGCAGCTGAACAACATGCTGTATATGTTGTTGATCGTCCCCATTTCAACCAAATTTTATATAAGCATTTTTCAAAATTATTCCCATCGGCAAGCGGCCCGTTTGTTGACAGGATTTATTGCACTTATCTTTATTATCTTCAATTTTCTGTCACACCCATTGTTTTCGATGGCGGGAATTATACAGGTTTTTCCGTTTTTCGTTCTTCTTGGCACGGTGTTGATGATTCCGAAGTATCCTACGGCCAGTGCCATCATTTTAACGTTATTCAGTCTGCCTGTTTTGTATTTTCTCATAAAGTGTAAATTTGATTTTTATCTTAAAGTCACACTTCTTGCGCTTTTGGCCGTGCCAATCGTGTTAAGCGCTTTTTATTTGTTTAAGCATGAAAAATAAAGGAGGCGGGCCATGTGTAAAGATCACAGATATCTGTTGATATCGGAAATAGTCCTGGCGATGGCCATGGTTGCTTTTGGCCAGGGCCTGCGTTTATCTTTTGTGTTAAGCGGGCATATATTCCTTGGTGTGGGTTATGAACAGCATTTAGCAAATAACCAACAGGTGACGATTGATTATTACCTGGTCCCTGAAAAAGGTTTACCGTATGCTGTGGGTCTTGGCCTGCAACATAATTTTAAGGGCGTTAGCTGGCAAGCGCAAATGGGCCTTCGTTATGTGTTGATGGCCAGCCCTGTTATAAATGGAAGCAGGACGTATCTGTCCATGCTGAACTTTGAACCAGGTGCATTATATGCGAAGGATAAATTAAACCAATATCAGGGAAAGTTGTGGCTGTCTTTGTTTCTGAGTAAAGCCAATAAATCTTTTTTCCCAACCGGTCTGGAATTTTCGGCCAGGCGCAAGTTATAGATTGAGCATTTTGTTGCGCTTTGGATGGTGGGGCAAATTTCGCTTGATTAATGACTTGTAATTTTCTTTTCTTTTTTTACCGCCAAGGCACTAAGACGCTAAGTTTTTTATGATTTTCTTTGCGTATTCGCGCCTTTGCGGTTATTTATAACGCATTATATGGCTGTAGGCTATCATGAATCCACTTTAGTTTTTATACAGCTGAATAGTAACTATTTTTTTGAAGTAAGAATTTTGCATGCAGTTTTATAAGGGTAATTTCTTCCGCATGGGAGAGGCTTTTTTCCTCATTTCTTTTTTTTCTAGCAAAATTATCCGTTCAATACATACTCGATAAATACTTATAAATTAAACAGCTGAAGAGTTCCGCTCTTGTTTGGCATTATTGTTGATGAGTGTCTGAGTGGGAAAAAATCAACAGGAAAGACCTATGCAATTAGAATTGACAAAGCTTAAACAGGCTATGATGGCGCAGGTGGACCGAAACAATATGGTTTCCAACAATCTGGCAAATTTAGGGACAACGGGCTTTAAGAAAGATGAGCTTTTCTTTCAGACCCTGGACAATGAAATGGATATCAGCCAGAGCATGACCCACGGCACTGATTTTAAGCAGGGGGATTTATCCGAAACCGGCAATCCGCTTGACATTGCCCTTAGTGGGAAAGGATTTTTTACCATTGAACGTGGCAATGAACAGGTCTATACCCGTAACGGTTCTTTTATAATCGATAATGATGGTGTGATACGTACCCGGTCGGGTTTGGCGGTGATGGGCGAGGGTGGATGGATTAATGTTTTTTCCGATTCCGGTCAGCCCAAGAGTATTAAGATCACTGAAAAAGGGGAAGTGTTCGCCGATGACGTATATATCGATAAACTGGATGTCTCTAATTTTGAAGATCCGGAAAAATTGACCAAAATCGGCGGGAACATGTTTACTGCCGATCGCGATGCACTGCTTTATCAAGTGGATGAACCAAATGTTAAGCAAGGCTTTCTGGAAAGCTCCAATGTAAACGCTGCCCAGGAAATGATCGACCTGGTTGAGTTGCAACGGCAATTTGAAAGTATGCAAAGGGTTATCCGTTCCATAGATGACTCGTATAAATCGGCTGTAAATAAAGTCGGCATCTATCGTTAATAAAGGGAGAAATTAAATGAGAGCTTTAAAAACCGCGGCACTTGGAATGACGGCTCAACAATTGAACGTGGATGTAATAGCCAATAACCTGGCAAATGTTAACACGACCGGTTATAAAAAGAATGCCATCGAGTTTCAGGATTTACTTTATGAAACCATGCAAACCGGAAACCGGGATGGCGGGAAAGGGAAAGAAAACCCTTCATCAATACAAATAGGTTTGGGAAACCGGCCCATTTCCACCTATCGGTCTTTTTCCGAAGGCACGATTGCCCAAACGGACAACCCATTAGATTTAGCTATAAATGGGAAGGGTTTTATCCAGGTACAGATGCCGGACGGCAGCTATAGTTATACACGCGATGGCTCCTTAAAGATGAATTCCAATGGTGAAATTGTAACCAACTCCGGGTTGAAAATTGCACCGGATATATCGGTACCGGAAAATTCCCAGAGCCTGAACATTAGTCAAAGTGGCGTAGTTTCTGTTAGGCTGAACGGCGAAACCGCCCCGCAGGAATTGGGACAAATAGAATTAGTTTCTTTTATGAACCCCGGTGGGCTTGAAGCAATAGGTGGTAACTTGTACCGTGGAACGGAAGCTTCCGGCGACCCCATATTCGGCAACCCCGGTGAAGATGAAATGGGAACGCTGCAACAGGGATACCTGGAAAAATCCAATGTAGATGTTGCCCAGGAAATGATAAACCTGATCGTGGCCCAACGCGCTTATGAAGTAAATGCCAAGGCCGTAAAAACCGCCGATGAGCTTATGTCATTGACAAATAGTATAAAACGATAAGTGGGGTTATAAAAAATTATGTGGACCAATAAATCCGCTTCCTCTGTAAAATCAATTCTTATTACCTTTTTGTTAATGGCAAGTCAGCTTTATGGGCAAAGCGCATTGCAACGCTTGCAAGAAACTACAAAAATGTATTTTGCCGAGGGCCTAAATGTTCCCGGGGCCGATTTAAACATTACATTTAAACGCTTACCAAAGAATCTTGAACAGTTTGCACAATCCAAGATAGAAATTTTTTCCCAACGGGAAGAGCTGAAACCGGGATACCAAACCGTATGGGCAGTTTTTTCATCTTCAAAAGGACGTCGCCAAAAAAAGGTCGCGGTTACAACGGATGTCTCCATAACCCGCAATATCCTTATAGCAACCACAGGCATTCGTCGCGGCACGGTTATCTCCAGCGGAATGGTCCGTTTGGTACAAAGGCGTCTTGGCAAAGATTGGAAATCATATTTTGGGCAGGCCGCCGAGCTTGTGGGTCTGGAAGCAAAACAGACAATAAAAGAGGGGATGCCGCTTACAAAACGTCTTTTGCGCAGGATTCCCCTTGTGCACAGAGGAGAACGTATAAAAGTTGAAATACGTAACCGTTTACTTTCCGTTAGCACTTTTGGCACCGCAATACAAGATGGTTTTAAGGATGAAAATATAAAAATGAAATTAGACGCCACGGGGCGCATGGTAAGGGCACGGGTCAAGGCTGCCGGCCTTGCGGTTGTTAATCAACAATAAAGAACAGGAATTATGATGAATAAAAATAATTTGTTTATATCACTCGGCGGGTTGATGTTTTTGTGGATCGCATCGCTTAGTGGACAAAGTTCCCTTTATTCGGATATAAAGGCCCATAAGGTCGGGGATGTAGTCTCGGTAATAATTGTAGAAAGCGCCAACGCCAGTCGTGAATCCAGCAGAAAAAACAATTCCAATAATAAGGTGGATGTGGCGGCCAAGGCCAGTGGCAATGTTGCCAGTTTTCTGCCCTTGTTTGGTGGTAGCTCTTCCCTGGGAACCTCTTATAACGGTAACGACGGAACGGCACAAAAAGATAAGTTGACCGGCCGGATGACCGTGCGAATTGTAGAAATTACCACCGAAGGGATGTACCGTATCGAAGGGGAGCGCAGCCTGGATGTGAACGGTGAAGAAAATACAATGGAAGTACATGGCTTTGTACGCCCGCGCGATATATCTACAACAAACACGGTTTTTTCCTACAATATCGCCAATGCCGAAATAACCTATAAAAAAGGCGGGATCACAAATCTGGTAAACGATGGTTTCTTTGGTGGATTATTTACAAAAGTGCTTAGTATCGGAATGGTCGCAGCGGCGCTGGGGTACTTGGCGCTTAAATAGGAACAGGCTATGAAAAAGTTAATGATGATTTTAAACAATGGATCCGTCATTGCGCGTGGGGCAGACGCTGGACGGGTCTTGTATATGCTTCTTATGCTGCTGTTGCTGAGCGGAACGGTTCAGAGCCCACTTAATGCACAACAAGTGCGTATCAAGGATATTGTCTCTTTTCAAAACACCATGCAAACCGGATTGGTCGGCTATGGGCTGGTAGTAGGCCTAAATGGATCAGGCGATCGTGCAACCGGTAACCGGGGCTCGGTTTTTACCATTCAGACGATCAGCAATATGCTGGAGCGTTTTGGGATTACGGTCCGTAAAGAACAGTTGCGCACACGTAATGTTGCCGCCGTAATGGTATCTGCAAAGCTGCGCCCGTTTAGCGCGGTCGGTTCGCGGTTTGACGTCATTGTTTCTTCCCTCGGCGACGCCACCAGTCTTGAAGGTGGCGTTTTATTGCCATCCCCACTGATGGATGCCGCGGGGAATTTATATGCCATGGCCCAGGGCCCTCTTTCTATTGGCGGCTATAATGTCGAAACCCGCGCAGGAGAAAAATTACGTAAAAACCATGCCTTGGTCGGGCGTATCCCCGATGGGGGATCATTAAATAAATTACCGCCCGCACAAAAATTGGACCTTCAAAAACCAATACAACTTTTTTTACTGGACCCGGATTTTTCAACCGCCAACCATATTGCCATGGCCATAAACCAGGGGAGCGACAGCGTACAATATGCCAAAGCCATAGGCCCGGGTATCGTAGAACTGACCTTGCCGGATTCGTTGAAAAGCCCGCAGGGCGCCACTCAATATATTGCCTCTATAGAAGCGTTGTCCGTTATGGCCGACGCGGAAGCCCGCGTGGTTATAAATGAGCGGACCGGAACCATTGTTGCCGGTGGGGCCGTAACCATCGGGGAGGTAATGATTGCCCATGGTAACCTGACCATACATACACGCAGCGCGCCGGTTATTTCGCAGCCCCAGCCATTTAGCAGCGGCGGGCAAACCGTTGTTGCCCAGGTAACCAACACCGTTGCGGAAGAACAGAATGCCCGTGCAGCCGTGATAAAGCAAACAACAACGGTAAGCGATTTGGCGCTGGCGCTTAATACCATAGGATTAAAACCACGTGACATCATTTCGGTTTTTCAGGCTATAAAACAGGCCGGGGCTTTACGCGCACAGTTGATAATTAATTAATGGGGAACGATGATGTTGAAATCCGTCGATTTAAAAATGCTTAACCATTCGGTTGGTCCTATAAAAAACGGGCATCCCGCCGACCATATAGATAAAGAGGATGCGCGGCTACGTAATGCAAGTAAAAAATTGGAAGGGCAGTTTTTAACTTTTATGCTAAAAGCCATGGAAAATACCATACCAAAAGACAAAAACGATGATCATCAAAATATGGCGTCAATGATGTTTAGCAGCGTGATGGGTGAAGAAATATCAAATAATGGCGGTATCGGATTGGCCGATTTTATCTATAAATCACTTAAGGCCAATGGAGGGTCCCCTACACTAAATATCCAAAACCCGATGATGGGGTTAGAGGATATCGATTTAAAGTTGCCGGAGGTCGTTGGTAATGAACAATAAATATAACACGCTGTTTCGCCATTTAATCGAAGAGGCCAACTGTTATGAAAACCTCCAGCAGGCTGCCCGTAAAAAGCAGGACGCCATTGTAGATGGGAATATTGAAAAGTTGAACCTTGCAACAAATATGGAACAGTCGCTTGTTAAACAAGGAAATAAACTAACCGAAGAGAGATATGGTCTTCTAAGGGAAGCGCTTACCGCCGTGGGCTGTCCACAAAAAATAACCCTGAGCGCTTTTATCCTGGAAGTAAATCCGGCCAACAAACGTGAATGGGTTTTTCTTAAAAAGCGAATCGAAAATTCGGCTGCCATTATCCATCGCCTCAATCGTGAAAATGCCATGTTGTTGCATACATCCATACATTTTGTGCAAGACATAATCCAGTTTTATTATCCGAGGGACGAGTTAAAAGGCGGGCTTTATACAGCTGAAGGGACAACAAAAGAAAATACGGTGTCAATTGTTGATTATGGTGTTTAAACGGAGCAGACATGGAAGCAGATCAGACCAAAAATGGATTTGAAGCAACTCTTAGAAACAATTTATTGCAAACGTTGCTTGAGGAAGTTGGCGCCTACGGTTATCTTTTACAGTTGCTGAACCAAAAGCAACAATATATCCTTTTTAATGAGCAAGATGATTTGCAAAAATTAGTGCCTGTAGAAAAGATTGTTTCCGGCAAGGTTGTAGCCCTTAAAAACGCCCGCAAGGATTGCCTGAAACAACTGTTTGCTTCCATGGGTTATCCGCATGAAAAAAGAAATTTACAAACCCTGATATCTACTCTGCCGGTAAGCGAAGCAAAACAATGGAACCACTTACGCCGGCGTTTAAAGACTTTATTTGAGAAGTCGCTTCGTATTCACAAACAGAATAAAATTTTGCAAAAGAAAGTTTTTGATAATGTTGGTGAGTGGGGTAGCCCGGATAGATATGAACACCGGGAAAGTTTATATCTTTAAAGTAAAATAACCTACAAAGGAAAATGGAATGTCTATCTCCGGTTTATTTGAAATTGGCAGAAGGTCCCTTGCCGGGTATCAAGCGGCCATTGATATAACTTCGGGCAATATTGCCAATGCCAACAATGAAAATTATAAAAGAAGGCGGGTTGATCTACATAACCTGACCCTGAATAATAGCGGGGCCGGATTTGCCGGAAGTGAAGCTTCACCAACCGATATGCAACGGCTACGTCAGAAATTTGCCGAGCATGCCCTATGGCGGGAAAACAACCAACTTGGAATGTACGATAAAACGGAGACTTTGCTAAGACAAGTAGAAAGTGTGTTCGGCGATGATAGCGAAGGCGGCCTTAGCAGCGTACTTTCACAATTTTGGAATTCATGGAACCAATTATCGAACGATCCGGAAAATGATTCCACCCGTAATCTTGTCCGTAATAAAGGAAAATTACTGGCGGATACCTTTAACCGCACATATAACCGTGTCATTCGTTTCCAGCGCGAAATGACCCCTGAGATCAATGATACGGTAAAGACCATCAATCAGTCTGCGCAAAAATTGTTGGATATAAACCAGCAAATTCGGGTGAACAATAACCCGGATCTTTTGGATGAACGGGACAAGGTAATAAGCGATCTTTCCAAAACGATTAATATTGATGTAAAGGAGAGTGATAAAGGGGAGGTGAGCGTTTTTTATGGCGGTCATATCCTCATCTCCGAAAACAAGGCCAACCTACTACAAGTTAAATATGATACAACGGGCAATGTGCATAAAGCCACCGTTCAGTTTAAAGACAGCAGTTATGCACCGGATATTGGCGGCGGTAGCCTGGCTGGAATGATCGACGTATATAATGAAAAAATCCCAGCATACCTTGATAAGCTGAATGCCCTGGCACAATCTGTTGGCGAGCAGGTGAATGCCATACATAAAAAAGGGTATAATATCGCCGGGAGCACGGGGATTGAGTTTTTTAAGAACGTAACGAGCGGTGCGTCCGATATTCGCTTAAGTTCGGCCATAGAGCAAGATTCGACCCTTATTGCTTCAAGGGCCTCCGGTGAAGGAGCCGGCAGTAATACAGTTGCCGAATCAATTTTTAAATTACAGTATGATACCTCGTTAGAAAACCAAACGCCAAATGGTTTTTTGACGAACCTGATCACAAAAATTGGCAGTGATGTGGACAACGCAGCTTTCATGTCTCACAGTGAAGCGCTTATCACCCAGCAACTTCAAAACCAAAGGGATCAGGTAACCGGCGTTTCCATGGATGAAGAAATGACAAATATGATCAAATACCAGCAGGCATATCAGGCGTCTGCAAAAATAATCACCACCGTGGACGAAATGTTGACCACGGTGATAAATTTAAAATGAATCAGGGACGATAAGTTTTAAAAGGATCAATTATGCGTGTAACCCAAACCATGCTTTCACGAAACACACTGTTTAATATTAGCCGGCAACGCTCTGCATTAAACGAGATACAAGCCCGTATTTCATCGGGCAGGGCAATAACCAAAGCATCGGACGACCCTGCCCGCTATGGCCGGGCCGCGCGTTTGGAAAACAAACAAAAACAAAATGACCAATATATCGAAAATGTAAAAGCTGCCCAAAACCAGATCAATAATTCAGTTAGCTTGTTGGAGTCGTTAAATGATATTACCCTGCAGGCCAGGGACATCGCCAATAAAGGTGCGGACGGACAATCCGATGCGGAAATCCGTTCCACTTTGGCGGATAAATTGGATACTATGATAAGCGAAGGGGTTTCCATTGTAAATTCCAAGTATCTGGATAAAAATACTTTTGCCGGGACCGATACCAAGATCGACACGCCATTTACATATAACAGCGGCGTGGTTTCTTATCTTGGGAACGATAAGAAAGTGTACCGTTCTTACTCTCAAACGGTAAAGGTGGCAATCAATGTTCCAGGTCAGGATATTATGGATACGGGTGTGTTTAGCGGAATGACGGATTTATTAACGGCGCTGCGGGCCAACGATGAAACCGCCATCCGCGCGGGAATAGATACCATGAAAACGGCCCAGAAAAAGTTGTTGGCGGTTACTTCGGAACTGGGGGCGCGATCGACGAACCTGCATCTCATACAATCTCGTCTCAATCAGGAG
>CAYWBI010000069.1:0-18557 GCA_964456445.1 uncultured Calditrichaceae bacterium | reverse complement strand
TAACACTTATAAATTTACAGAATGTGATTTATTTCAATAAGATCATGCGGCCCATCTTATTGAAAGCCCCGGCGCTAAATCTATAAAAATACATACCGGATGCAACTTTGTTTTCAAAATTGTCCGTCGCGTTCCAGGTAATATCATATTTACCGGCATCGTAGCCTGTCTTATTAACCAGGGTTTTTACTTCACGACCGCTTATATCATATACCACTATCGTTACCGTACTATATTCCGGGACCTGGAAATTAATATGGGTTGTCGGATTAAACGGATTCGGATAGTTTTTAAATAAGGCGAATTCCTTTGGAACAGGCACATCTATTTTTATAATCTTTTCTACCGTTAAGGCGCCATCATAACTTACAGATTCCAATTTATAAGAATAAGTGTGGCCGGCAACTACATTTTTATCGGTGTAGCTGTAATTGCTCTCGGCAGAATAAGTTCCCTTGCCGGGAATAATTTCACTGTTTACACTGACCCAGTCCGTATTTTCCGAACCCTTGCGATACAAGTTAAAACCAAGGTTTTTCAATTCGGACGATGTGGTCCATGTAAAATTCACCTGGTCAAAATCCGGCGTTGCTTCAAAAGCGGAAAGCTCAACAGGCAAGGAGTTGTCAACCCCGCCAACGGCGTCGCCAAAAGTGTAAAAATCACCGCCGCTTGTAAATGTAGTTGACTGGATGGTTCCAGTTGTAAGCGCCGTCCCATTACCTCCAAGACTTTGCCAAACACCAATGGCGGCCGCCGCCCCGTTTACGTCGGTGGAAAGCTGGGCAACATCAAGCTCCGTGGTACTCGCGTCAACGCCATCGTTTGAATTATAGCTTAAAGTCATCTGGATGGTTCCACCAATGCCGCCGCCCGTTCCAACGCGCGATACTTCCCAGTATCTTATAATTGACACTTTCGATAATCCGGCATCCACATCCGGGTCTTTGCCATTGGCATCGGAATTGATCTGTTCAACCACCCGGGTATAGCCCGAAGTTAAATTAGCAAAGTCTAAAGTAAGAGGCAGATATTCGCCCCCCTTACCGGTAGGATAGGTAAAGGCCTGTGCCCCGCCGCCGTATATTTTTGCCAAGCGTCCGCTCACATATTTTGATGCTGATGCGCCACTTATGGAACCGGCGGTCCCAATGGTCAAGTTATTCGCCCCGGTTGTGATCAAACCGCTGGTGAGGGTTAATATACCCTGAACAGTAGGCCCGGTGGATATGGAAAGGCCACTGGCATTGTTCAGTGTCAGATTATTAAAAGTGAGGGCTGTACTCCCGCTGATGGTTTGTTGTGAAGAGCCATCAAGGGTTACCGTACCCGATGAACCGCTGAATTGCCCGCCATTGCCAACAATATTTCCCGAGGCGGTAAAACCACCGATAGGGTCTATTGTTCCGGCTGAAAGCGTGGCCGTACCTGTGACGCTGACTGCCCCGTTGGCCGTGTATGTGCCAACTCCGCTCTTCGTAAATGTACCCGCAACTGTAATAACCAAGCTGGATGCAATTGCACCGCTGTTGTTCACAACCAGATTACCATACGCATCCGCTTGTACGGTGCCAACATTAAACTGAACCGTTGAACCTGACGGATACGTTGTGTTCGCAGAGTTATAATTTGTGATTGTAGCGCCGTTAAATGTTAGCGTACCGGTGGCGCCAAGAACGAATGTCGTTCCCGAGAAATCGAAGGTGGTTGCATCCAAAGATAGTGTTGCGGAACCGGTTAAGGTTACGCTTGAATAATTTGTTGTCGTAACACCGGCGTCATAAAGCACCGTTGAAGCGGTAGGGATTGAAACCACATCGCCATTGCCCGGCGCCGAGCCCAAATCCCAGTTGGTTCCCACACTCCAGTTATTATTTGTTGTTCCTGTCCAGGTATAAGTTGACGTCAAATTACCCACGGCAAAATCGCCAAAACTCGTTGTAAAACTTGCGGTTACTTGATCCGTGGCTGAAGATTGCGATGTTCCCTGTGTATCAAAGTTCGGGGTTGTTCCACGCACCATGGTCACATTTGATGATGACGTGATGGACGGAACAAAATTGGTTGTTGTAAACGTACCTGAGTAATTCGGAATCGTTCCCAAAGTTGTGCTTATTGTCCAATAGCCGTCATCCTCAACAGTTTTAATATCGGGGTCGCTTGATGTAGCCCCGGTTGCCGTTCCCTTGGCTTCGGCTGTTATGGTATTGCTTGTTGCCGGCGCCGTGGCAAAAGACAGGCTTACTTTTCTGAGATTTGTGCCAATACCAACCGGAAAGGAAAAAGAGGTAACGGTGCCATCGGTCGCCCGCGCCACCGGGCCCAGGACAAAGCTGGATGAACTTGGCGTTGCCGTTGCGCTGACCCCTAAAGTCAATAAATTTGTTGAGGTAGATGTAACCGTTCCATTGGTAAAGGTTAATGTCGTTGTCACCGTTGCCGTACCACCTAAAGCAACACCACCTGCATTGTTGATCGTGACATTTGCGTACGTTGCACTTGGCATTGTTTCTTGTGATGTACCATTAAACACAACGGTGCCTGCCAGGCTGGAAAAGGTATTGAAACCGGTGATACTTGTACCGTCTGTGTAAAGTGATGCACTGCTGGAAACAATCAGATCATCTGAATTTGTGCCCGGATGTGTAATAACTTTGCCATTAAAATTTAAACGGCTGCTGGTTGCAACCGTTACAGTTGAATTGGTCTGCAGTGTAATGTCCCCAGCCAAAGTAGCTCCACTGCTGTGGGTTGTGGAAACCGTAATATTTCCATAAGTGGCCGCCGGAACATCCTGGGCCGCAGCTCCACTAAACTCTATCGTACTTTGGTCGGCCAGTGTGAACACATTGAAACCGGTGATAGAAACATCAGCCGTCTTTAATGTACCTGACGCCCCCACCTTTAGGGTTACATTGTCCGAAGCGGAGATATTTGCACCACCTGTATTTAAAAATTGTGAACTGGATGTCATTTGCAAAACGCCCATTTGCACATAAAGGGTAGCGTTTGTATTAAATTTAAACTGTACGCTACTGCTTGGCGTAACAATCGTTGATGCTCCGCCTGTTTTATTTACGGTAAAATCAAAAATTGTAAGTGATCCATCCACATTGACCGTAGCCGTAGAAGAGCCGCCCATTACAAGGGTACCGGCCGTACTTGTACCCACTGTAGCGCCGCCGGTAACGTCAAGGCTTCCTTCCATAGTTGCAGACCCGGTCGTAACAATCTGTGAGCTGTAACCCATGGTAACATTACCCGTCAAATTAACCGCACCACTGCCGGTATTCAAAGATGACGAGTTACCAAAGCTGCTTGTACCGCTTACGGAGACAGATACATTGGTGGTGGTAATAGTACCATTATCGGTTAATGTCCCACTACTTAATGCATTGTCATTTGCGGTAAGCGTACTTGTTACGGTTAAAGCATTGGTTATAGTTCTTGTACCTGAGGCCGCTGCAAGCGTAACAGTGCCTGCACTTATAGTCACATTTGGCACCGTTGCCTTCCATTCCACACCCGCTGTTTGTGTAGCCGTATAATTTAATAAGGCCGAAGCGCCATAAGCCAGGGTGCCGACGCTCGTTGTAAAAGAACCGGAACCTTTAGAAAAGGTACCGTTAATTGTAAACGTCCCACCGGATACATCAAATGTACTCCCACCGGTTTGGGTAAATGTGCCGCTTACCGTCCGGCTTGTTCCAAGTGTAAAGGTGGCCGTTGAGTTTACCGTTACATTGGTGGGTGAACTGGTACTTGGCCATTCATTGCCAATCGTCAGACTATTACTCGTTGTATAACTCAGGGTTGTTGTTCCTGAATACGCCATGTCCGCTTGATTCAAAAATGCAACCCCATTGGAATTAGGATTAATATTCAGTGAGTTTGTGATGGTGTAAGTGGCGCTAGCGGCATTTGATTCATCAAAACTCAGCACCCTTGCACCGGTAGGAGGCGCATGGGTAATGGCATAAAATGATGTTGAAGCGTCTATTCTCATGCGAATATTAACGCTACTTGCTATTTTCAGGGTTGCCGTCTCTGCGGTAAAAGTACCACCACTCTTGTCAAAGACATAGCCGTTAATGGTACCACTAAACCCTAAAGTATATGTACCGGTACCCGCAAGAAAAATACCACCGGATTGTAGGTAGCGGTTTACAATAATGTTCGTGGATAAATTATTATCTACGGTACCGGTGCCACTAACTGTAAAATCGTAAAACTCTAAAGAGGCGCTTGCATAGGTCCCGCTTATGGTTTGTGTACCCGAACCATTAAAAACTATACTTATTCCATTACCGTTGTCATTAAAGACACCGCCCGAGTTGATCGTATAATTCCCTCCGAGAGTGAACACACCGCCTCCCGATCCATCTCTAAATGCACCATTAAGGGTAAGCGCACCGGTCGCCGTAAACGAATTGGCATTTATATCAAAAACGCCCGTGGCATCGATGGTGAATGCGGTAACAGTAGCGCTTGGCACATCAAGTGTGACCGTGGCCCCGGCTACAATGGTAACATTATCTGCGGCAAGGGGAACGACGCCTCCAACCCAGGTTGATGTTGCCGACCAATTTCCACCGCTGCCAGTAGAAGAAATATTTGCGGCAAAAGCCGATGTCATGCCTATAAACAGAGACATCAATAAGGATATTAATAAATATCCCCGCATTTTTTGAAAGTACCCAAAGCCCATGGTCAAGCTCCTCTTTTTTAAGGTGATTTTTTCAATTATTAGTCAATAAATTAAAATGCCAGCCGCTTTTCTCTTCCGGCTTGACAGAAAATATTTCATCCAGTTTTTTACGTAATAAGTTTTCGGTCAATCCACGCACAAGTTTACCATTTTCCGCATAAGAAATCATGCCGGTCTCTTCCGATACGATCAATATAAAGGCATCCGACTGCTCGGAAAGCCCAAGAGCCGCACGATGACGTGTCCCCAACGAAGGATCAAGATCCGGGTTCTGCGAGAGCGGCAACAAGCACTTTGCGGCAATAATGATATCGTCCTGCAATACAACGGCGCCATCGTGTAATGGGGAACGGGGAATAAAAACTGAGCTCAGGAGCTGGTCCGATAGTTTTGCCTGTATCATAAGCCCGGTTTCAATTATATTTTTCAAACCCATATCCCGTAAAATAACAATGAGTGCGCCATAATTTTTTTTGGATAAATCCAGCGCCGTATTTACAAGTTGGTCGGTAAAGTTTAAATCCCCGACACGAACGAATTTTTGTATCAGCTTATTTTGCCCAAGATATATAAGTAAGCGTCTCAGTTCCGGCTGGAAAACTATAACAAAGGCAAGCAGCCAAACCGTCTTCAATCCTGACATAATCCAGGAAAGGGCGCTCATATTAAACAAATCACCAATCACAGAGAACAGTAAAATAAGCAAAAGTCCAATAAACATCCTGATTGCCACGCTGCCTTTTAGAAACTGATATAACTTATAAATCAGGGTGGTTACTATAAGAACATCAATCAGGTCGATGAACGTTATGGGCAAAAAGCCTATTTTAAACAACATATTTAGTAATGCTACTCTCGTTAATAAAGAAGAATTCTTTAAATATAAATCAAAATTGCGCAGCTTTCTATAAAAATTATTTTTTTAGTGATATTTATCACCATGGCGTATTAAATATTGCCAACGACCGAAAGCATGGTCCTGGCATCGCTGGCCGCCCGTACATCGTGTACACGTAAAATTTCCGCGCCGTTTAAAACAGACAGTATATCGGCGGTCAAGCCACCTGCCAATCGTTCATCAACCGTGTTGTTTAGCACTTTTCCGATAAATGATTTTTTTGATAAACCAACCAACAGCGGGTAGCCGGCGAATGTAAAATTTTTAAGCCGGGCAATAAGCTGTAAATTATGTTCAACCGTTTTTCCAAAACCGATACCGGGATCAAGAATAATCATAGAATCGTTCAATTCGGCAATCTCATCAGCTTTTTTTTCTAAATAATTGCAAACATCATCTACAACATCCTTATAAACAGGGTTGGCTTGCATGGTTTGTGGACTTCCTTGCATGTGCATAATCACTACCGGGCATTTATATTTTTTTATGGTCTTCTTCATATTCACATCAAAATCCGTACCAGTTATATCATTGATGAGATCGGCGCCCGCTGCCAGGGCGGCTTCGGCCACCGCGCTTTTATAGGTATCAACGGAAATAACAATGGAACTTTCTTTTCGGATTTGTTCGATAACCGGCACAATACGGGCCATTTCATCCGCGGCGGATATGGGTGTGGCCCCCGGGCGGCTTGACTCGCCCCCAATATCGATAATGTCCGCGCCATCTGCTTCCATTTTTAAGGCATGGGCCCGCGCTTTTTCATGGTCAAAATAGATTCCACCGTCGGAAAACGAATCAGGGGTTACATTAAGTATCCCCATGATCAATGGCAGTTGATCAAAATTCAGACAGCGTTTCTGTTTTAAATCCCAACACCTGTTGGCAGGGCCGGAAAAATAGCCTCTTAGTTTGATAACGAACGATTGCAGGGCGGCGCTAAATGGATAACCGGCCGTAAGTTTTTCCCAGGAAATGCAACCGGGCATAACCCGCAGAATAAATCCCTGCCTACTTTGGCTTAATACTTTTAGGCCCGGGGAAAATTGCCCCAAATAGTCAAATTCGGCTGTGGACAGCGGCCATTTAATTTCAAATAAAAAAGCGTCCACCGGAATTATATCGGGCTGCAATCCAAAAAAAGATTCGAGCCTCCGTGCATATTTTACACTGTTAATGTGCATCATGCGCGCATTCATTGCATTTTATTTCCCGGGTTTGTGCTATCCTTTTGCATTGATCGTAAGACATGCCGGATCCCTTTCATTGCTTCCCTGGCATACTTATCATCTTCCGAGGTACTTAACTTCACACGGTTACGATAATAGGTCAGGGCTACATTTTTTTTCCCAAGTCGTTCGGCGGTTAACCCGGCATAAAGAATGGCATCCTTGTTGTTGTCGATTTGTATGGCCCTTTTGAAAGACGTAAATGCGCTATCATATTCTTGCTTGGCAAAATAGAGAATCCCGAGGTTATAATACCCATTGGAATCATTAGGGAAACGCCGGTTTAATTCTGTAAATATCTTTTGGGCGTCATCATATCTTTTTATCTTCATATCAATAGTTGCCAGCATCGATAGGATTTTCGGATCCTTGTTCTGTAATTTTAAAAACCGCATCAGGGTTTTGCGGGCAGCCATTGTGCCGCTGCCGTTTTCCAGACCGGTACCGCTGGTAAAATAAGTGTTGGCCAAATCATATACCGCCTGGGTATAAGCAGGATCAAACTGAATAGCCTGTTCCATTATCTCCATACGGTTTGCATAACCAATTTCCTGTAACCGTTCGTTCAATAAAAAACTTAACTGGTAGTATGTCCGTGCATCCCTGGGATCGTCCATCAGTGCTTTCTTTAAAAAAATATCCGCATCGCTGTACCGTTCTTCCCTGATGGCCATCCGGCCGAGCAAATAAGCAATCCCCGGTAAATTTTTACGCTGTCTGACCAGGGTGTTTAACAAGCCCTTTGCCTTTTCAAAATCGGGATTGACCATTTTTACATATTGTCTTTTAATGCGATCGATTTTCATCCGCAGGCCCTTGCCCACCCATGCCTTGGCAGCAATGACCTTTGCTATGGCGGATGAATCGCTGTTCAGTAAGGAAATTGCCCGGTCATACCGGTGCGCGGCAACTTCAACTTTGGCGGATAACCATTTTGGTTTTGGGGTATAAAAGTTTAGCGCACCATCCCCATATAGTTTTAACTTTGCCTGTATATAAGACAGGGCATTGTGGGGAAAATCGGCTGACGGGAAAGACTTGGTTTGAGGTTTTATTTCTTCTTGTCCCAGGATGGAAACCATCACCCTCTCCCCCGACTTATGACTTTGTATCAGATAGCGGGGTTTGAGCTTGAGGGCTAAGCGATGCCAGCTGCGGTAAAATGAAACGCTGTCTTTACCAAGTGTTTCATAGATCCATTCCCATTTATGGATTATGAACTTTGTTTGGACAAATGCCGGGTTTTCTTGCAGAATTTCCGCCAGCTCCAATGTCGCCGGGTTTACCAAAATAGATGAATCCGTTTGGGTCGGGAGTACAACTATCCGTTCAGGCGGGGGTACTGGCTTGGTATAACCCCAGATAAGGACATATACCACAATAAAGAATGTGTTTACAAGGATATATTTTTCGCGCATCCGGCTTGTTAACAAACCGGATGAACGCAGAAAATAGATCGTAAGGTTTCCAAAAAGCAATGCCAGGGACAATAATATTATCCCACCGGGGATACTCCCGGAAAGCAGTTCAATGATACGGGTCATGATCGTGCTTCTTATTTGTAACGATATAGGTTCTTAATATTAAATAGGGCTTTAAGACCATATCGTATCCAAAGTACATGGATTAAGGATAATACTTTAATATTTTTCTTTTAAGAAAAGAAACCCTATTCGTCCCCGGATTGATTTTCGGGTTCTTTTTCATCACCCATGTCTTTCTTTTCGGCGTCCGTACCGTTTTCTGAATTTCCGTTATATGGCGCTGTAAAAGCCGTGGTCTCTATTTTTTCGCCGCGTAATATTGCATCGATCTGATCGCCATCTAACAGTTCATGTTCCAACAAAGCATTGGACAAGATATGCAATTTATCGATGTTTTCTTTCAACAGTTTTTCAGTCCGCTGTTCGGCATTAAAAAGGATTTTACGAATTTCCTCATCAATTTCGCGGGCAATATCCTCGCTGTAATCTTTATGTTGGGAAATCTCGCGCCCAAGAAAAATT
Source organism: uncultured Calditrichaceae bacterium (assembly GCA_964456445.1). Taxonomy (GTDB): domain Bacteria; phylum Calditrichota; class Calditrichia; order Calditrichales; family J004; genus CAYWBI01. Next base: position 9,716 of record CAYWBI010000069.1, on the reverse strand, counting down.
TCCTGTTGTTTCTGACCGTAGGTGATTGGCCCTATTTTCTCGGACATTCCCCATTCGGTCACCATTTTGCGCGCCAGCCCCGAGGCGCGTTCCAGGTCATTGGATGCCCCGGTTGTAAATTCGTTAAAGACAAGTTTCTCGGCAATACGCCCGCCAAAAAACATGGACAGTTCGGCATCCAGATAGGTACGTGAATGGGTGTGTTTATCGTCATCGGGCAGCGATGCGGTAATGCCCAATGCACGCCCTCTTGGAATGATCGTTACTTTATGCACCGGATCAAGCCCCGGTATCAGTTTAGCAATTAAGGCATGGCCTGCTTCATGATAGGCGGTCGTCTTTTTTTCTTCATCGGAGATTAGCATCGATTTACGTTCGACGCCCATAAGGATTTTATCCTTTGCTTCCTCAAAATCATCCATGCCCACTTTTTCTTTATCATGGCGGGCGGCAAGCAATGCCGATTCGTTCACCAAATTGGCTATATCGGCGCCGGACAACCCTGGCGTACCCTTGGCAATGGCCTCAAGATTAACCGACTCATCAAGCGGCACTTCCTTGGTATGCACTTTTAGAATACCGGCCCTGCCCCGTACATCCGGGCGGTCCACAACAATTTGCCTGTCAAACCGGCCCGGTCGTAATAAAGCCGAATCCAACACATCCGGGCGGTTGGTTGCAGCAATAAGGATAACACCCTCGGTTGTATCAAAGCCGTCCATTTCAACCAACAATTGATTGAGGGTTTGTTCCCGTTCATCATGCCCACCGCCAAGACCGGCGCCACGATGCCGGCCCACGGCGTCGATCTCATCAATAAAAATAATACACGGGGCGTTTTTGCGTCCCATCTCAAACAGATCGCGTACCCTGCTGGCCCCTACGCCGACAAACATCTCGACAAAATCGGCCCCGCTCATGCTAAAAAATGGTACGCCCGCTTCACCCGCTACGGCTTTTGCCAAAAGTGTCTTTCCGGTCCCGGGAGGTCCAAGCAACAAAGCGCCCTTGGGAATTTTACCGCCGAGTTTCTGAAATTTTTGCGGAAATTTTAAAAACTGGATAATTTCTTCCAGTTCCATCTTTGCTTCATCGGCGCCGGCAACATCATTAAAAGTGACCTTCGCCTTATCCGGGGTCAGTAAGCGCGCCTTACTTTTTCCAAAACTGAACAGGCCGCGTCCACCCCCACCCGCGCCACCGCCTTGCATACGACGGGCGATAAATATCCAGGCAACAATCAAAAGCAGCCAGGGCATGGTATTTATCAAAAACAAAGACCATTCATCGGATGAATCAACAAATTTGAATTGTACACCATTGTCTTTCCAGGATTTTACCACCGACTCATCTACAAACGGCAGGATGGTCCGAAATTTTTTACTTGCCTGACTGGAAGCGTCAATACCCTCGGTATTAAAAAATTCCGGTTCCTTTAGCTGACCGCGAAACACATTTTCTTTTAAGGTGATGACACCTTGTTGGATTTTGCCCGCATTGAGGTATTCGACATAACGGGAGTAGGAAATTTCAACTTCGCCACTACGGTTATCCGACCACATGGTTGCCACAAAAATGGCTACAAAAAACACAACCAGCCAGATCAGGCTGGATTTGGATATTTTCTTCCATTGGAATTCATCATCGTTCTTTTGTTTCAGGGGATTGTTCTTTTTGTTATCGTCTTTATCCTTGTTACTCATCTTTTTCCTTATTTCATTAAATACAAAGTTTAATCCGGTTCGATGACATAGATATGACGAAGGTTACGTTTAACCTGTCCGTCATCCAAACCATATCCTACAACAAACTTATCTTCTATCGCAAACCCTACGTAATCGAGATTGATCTTTTCTATGGTTTTCGATGGTTTATGCAAAAGGGTTGCAACTTTTAATGATCGTGGACCAAAAGCCATCAACATTTTATTTAAGAATTTTATCGATAGGCCGGAGTCAACAATATCTTCTACAATTATTACATCACGACCGGCAATATCCGCACTCAAAGGTTTTAGAATTTTTACGTGCCCCGTGGATTCACGTTCATTTCCGTAACTGGAAATACGCAAAAAATCGATTTCCAGATCCAGCGGGATATAACGGATCAGGTCCGCCAGGAAAATAAACCCGCCGTTTAGCACACCAATCAAAATGGGTTTTCTGCCTTCAAAATCATCGGCGATTTTTTGCCCAAGCTCCCGGAGGCGCGCCTGGATGGTCTCTTCCGAAAGAAGTATTGTATAGTTAGCAGGAACTATTGGTTTTAACATTTATCTCTTTTACCTATTTTGAGCATATAAACGGTTTTGCAGTTTTTGTCCACTTTGTAACGGGCATCGAGCCGCATCCCGGCAAGCCACACTATTTCATCGCCATTTACAATGAGCGCCACACGTTTTTTCTGAATCACATTTAATTTATTGTTTATAAAATAATCGCTTAATTTTTGTTTGCCCGATTGCCCGAAGGGTATAAACCAATCGCCTTTCTGCCAGAAGCGTATGCTCAAAGGCAAGTTGATTTTATCCCCACAAATATATTCGCTGTTCGGATTTGCAGAGTATTGAATGGCGTCAACTATTGTTAGACTTATTTGATGCTTCCCAACATCAACGGGGCGATCTATAAAAAGTTTCGTGGGTTCGGTTTGTTTTCGGGCATTATTTGTAAAATAAAACTTTGTTCGGTCCTTTAAAATCCACTGAGAATTCGACACAGGGAAAATTGAACCGCTGGCCGCCGTACCGATAAATTTAACGAGCGCATTCAACCGGTTAATCGTAAAGGGCAAAGTTAAGTGATAAATTGTAAAAAAACAATAGTCCAGAAAGCCCGATTGCTGTACTTCGTCCAATCGTAAAAAGGCATTGCATGAACTATAATAACCGTTATCATCCTGCTTTAGCATTTTTTTAAAGATTGGCGTTGTGGCGGTTTGATAACTCTGGTACAACCGTGCCATTTTTTTCCGGCTTTGTTCAAAAGATTTTATCATGTCCCTCCCCCACAACGTTTCGAGGACGGGAATTATTTCATGACGGATACGGTTGCGCATTTTAGCCGGGTCTTTGTTGGATTTATCTTCACGATAAGGAATGCCATGCCTGGTGCAATAGTCCGATATTTGCCGGCGGTCCACACATAAAAAAGGGCGGATATAACGGTCCCTCTTTAGTGGAATTCCCGTCAGACCTTTTACCCCGCTGCCCATAAACAAACGCATCAGATAGGTTTCTATCTGATCATTCAAATGATGTGCCGTCGCTAATTTCGCCGAGGGATATCTATCCAGCATGGTTTCAAAAAGCGCATAACGTGCATTGCGCAATTTCTCTTCGGGACTGTCCGGTGTAAAACCGGACAAAGATTCAATATCATATAATATCCCATTTGCCTGGCAAAATTCCTCAACCAATTTTGCATCGGCACTAGATTCCTGACCGCGCAGACCATGGTTTATATGGAAGGCCCGCACAACAAGCGGGCTTTTAGAATATATTTGCCGAAGACAATAAAGCAGGGCCATCGAATCACGACCGCCACTTACAGCGACAATAAGGATTTTGCTATCGGCTATGAGCTTGTTGGATGTGATAAAGTCTGTGACGATTGATTGAAAAGGGATAAACTTATTTTGCAGTAATGAACCTGGAATCATGACACGACCCCCGGAAGGGAAAAAGTGTAGCGGTGCAGGGATTCGAACCCCGGACACTCGGATTATGATTCCGATGCTCTAACCAGCTGAGCTACACCGCCATAAAAAAGGCGGCCGATTAAGACCGCCGATAGTAGCGGGGGCAGGATTTGAACCTGCGACCTTTGGGTTATGAGCCCAACGAGCTACCAAGCTGCTCCACCCCGCGATCATTGAGAAAACAAATATACGGCTATAAGTTTGTTGAGTCAATATTCATTCTAATATTTTTCAATATATTTTTTTCATTATTTAGAAAGACATCCACCTGCGTATGCCAACAGCTTATCCCCGCATTGGCAAACTGGTTTTGGATCATTGTGTTCCCAGCAATCTTAACCCAGTCTTTCGCCGTGCAAAACACGGTGTCCAGGCGTTGTTCAGCGGAATAGGCAATCAGTTGCTTTATAAAATCCGGCGTTATGGCGGCGTGATCGGCGAGCGCTCTAAAATGGAAAACTTTCAATCCTGCATTGCGTAAACTCTGTTTAAAATTATCGGGATGGGCGATACCGCAAAAAGCCGCCACCTTCCGACCGGCAAAATCCGTTAATTTTCCTACGGGGTTTCCCTGGAGGTCCAGCACCATACCGGTTGTAAATTGGCAGGCGCCGTCATTTTCGCTTTGAGCAGGCAGATCCGTATAGCTTGTATCAATAACAATATCCGCCCGGCTGCGGTTAAAGGCAAACTCCCGCAGGTCCCCGGCAGGCAAAACAAATCTTTGTATAAAGCGCACCGGCCAGGCACGCAGCAGAATATCTACATCACGCCGCACCGAGCGATGCTGAAATCCATCATCCATCAAAATTAAATCTACATTTGCCAACTGTATAGCTTTTTCGATGGCCACGGACCGTTCTTCGCCAACCACCACAACGATGCCCGGAACGGAGCGGGCAATCAACAAAGGTTCATCGCCTGCCAAACGTACATCACTTTGAATATTTTGCCCGTCGCTTACAACAAACACCCCCTGAGATTTTCGCCCATATCCCCGGCTGACCACGGCCGGTTTATAGCCTGCCTGTTGCATTTTTTGTGCGAGGTATATCGTAAACGGTGTTTTTCCACTGCCCCCTGCTGTCAGGTTACCTATAGAAATCACAGGACAGTCGAACGATCGTGAACTGAACCCCCCCATATCATAAAGAAGATTACGTAGTTGCATCAACAATCCATACAAAAGGGACAGGGGCAGAAGCAGCAATCGAAAGAAAAGCATGGTTATTTCCCGGAGTTTGCTTGTTTAAACATATTTCTAATTGCGGCTATTTCCCTCGCGTTTAAGAAACCGCTCAACCAAAACAACGCGGGCATGGAGAATACCAATAAAATCCGCAGTACTAAATCCGGATGAAAAATATAAAACACCGCCAAGTAAGCGGCCCAAACGGTCAATATTATCCCCAACCGGCCATATTCATAAGCAATGGGATAGATGCGCTGATTTGCCCAGAACAACAATACCGCCATTATGAAATAACTGATTAAGGTGGCGATAGCGGCGCCCATTATACCCCAAACCGGTAGAAACGTATAATTAAAAATTATATTTACAATTGCTGCGGCGCCCGTAAAAAGAAACATTAGACGTGTTTTTTTTACGATAAAAATCCCTACGGTAAAATTCACATAAAGCCCATAAAATAGATATGCGCTGAGGATTATCGGGATAATATTTGTTGCCTGCCAATAGGCATTGCCCATCAGGGTTAAATTAAAAGGCAGGGGCAATCGGACCAGATCATCGATAAAATAGCCAACGGTAGTTACAACCAAAACGCCAAGCAGGGCAAAATACGTCAATACCCGGGCATATATTTTTTTCGCATCCGGCGCCTCTGCCAACTTAAGAAAAAAGGGCTGCCAGGCCGTGCGGAAGGCCGTGACCAATAAAAGAAAAATAGCGCCAAATTTATAGTTGGCAGAATACAGCCCAACCGCATCGTTATCCAGCACCCGGCTGATTACAAACTTATCGCTGGCCTCCACCACGAGATACGCCACCGCATTGGGTATCATCGGCAGACTAAAGACCAGTAATTCCCTCAGGGCCTGTTTACTGAAGCGCCCCTTTAAGTAGGGCCACTGTATGGGCGCCATGACCAATACGTTCAAAAACGAGGCGATGATATTGGCATAAAGAATACCGATCAGCCCTTTGCGCAAATATACAACAAATAAAATATCCAGCAATAATTCGGTTATGAACCGAAAAATGCGGATGGATGAATAGGCCACCGAACGTTCTTCCACACGCAGGATGAGATAGGGTAAATTACTAAAGGTGTCCAGCAGAAGCACCAGGGCGGCCAACTTTACATACCGGCCAAAACCGGGCGAATTAAATATCATAGCCGATAGTGATTGGTTAAAAAACAATATCAGCGCCGTCCAGACAATGGCGGTTAAGCCAACAACACTGAACACCGTTTTATAGACGTCTTTCCTGCCGTACCCACCGAGGTAATAAAAACGCATAAAGGCCGCATCCATGCCATACAGATAGATTACGTTCATAAAAGCAATAAAAACATATACAAGATTATACTCGCCATACTGGCCACGTGTGGGGAAATAAATGGAACTGGTATAGATGGGCGTCATTATCAGACCGAGCGTCCGTTGTATAAAGGTGCTCAGCGTATAGATAAAGGAATGTTTTGTCAGGTTTTGGATTTGTTCTTTTATGGACACGCGGTTTATCCTTTATGGATGGCCTGATGGGCCAAAGCCCGTACGGCAAGCACGTACCCATAGGCGCCCAAACCGGAAATACTGCCTTGCACCACGGGGGCAATAACCGAGTTCCGGCGAAAATCCTCCCTCGCGGCCACATTGCTCAGATGGACTTCCATCACGGGAACCGATACGGCGACAATTGCGTCACGAATGGCATAAGAATAATGAGTTAAAGCCCCGGCATTGAGAACGATCCCTTCATAAGCGCCGTCGGCCTTATGGATTTGATCAATCAGCTCTCCTTCATGATTGCTCTGAACAAACTCAAGTTCCGTTTTCTTAAAATAATCACGGATATAGATATTTAAGTCCTCCAGTGTTTGGCTCCCATAAACATCCGGTTCACGCATGCCAAGCAGATTTAAATTCGGGCCGTTAAGGATTAGAATTTTCATATTGCGCCGCCTTCTTTAACAGATCAAACACTTGCAGGACTAATTTCTCCTGAGCATTTTCAATAATTTTAACTTTCCCCAATGACTCCAGCAGGATGAGCCGGATGTTTTTATCATGTACCTTTTTATCCAACGCCATATGACCATATAAAATCCGTGCATCGATTTTTTGTATATCATAACTGATCGGGATGCGTTGCAACAGCGCCTGGCCACAAGCACAAACATCTTCATCCGTAATTCCGCTTAAACGGCCATATTCAAGGGCACATTGCATACCGAGTATCACGGCTTCACCATGTTTCAAAACGCCATAACCATATTCATTTTCAAGGGCATGACCAAAGGTATGGCCAAAGTTAAGGATCATACGCAAACCGCCTTCCCGCTCATCTTCGGCTACAACCCGGGCTTTCTGTGCAGCGGAGATTTCCACCAGATGTTGTAAAACATCGGGACTGCCGGCCAATGCCTGATCAAGGTGCGTTTCAAGATATTCAAATAAGACAGGATCGCCGATAAAACCATATTTTATCACTTCGCCCAAAGCCGAACGAATTTCCGCATGTGGAAGTGATTTAAGAAAGCCCACGTCGCTGATTACAGCCCGGGGCTGCTTAAAGGCGCCGATCAGGTTTTTACCAAGTGGATGGTTTATCCCTGTTTTACCGCCTATACTGCTATCCACCTGGGCCAGAAGCGATGTGGGCATTTGTACCAAGCGCACGCCGCGTAAAAATGTTGCCGCCAAAAATCCGGCCAAATCGCCAATTACACCACCGCCCAGGGCAATAATTACCCCGCTACGTTCAAAACGGTTTTCCAGGAGTGAGGTATAGAGTTCGTTCAGGTTTTGCAAAGATTTAGATGGCTCGCCGTCGGGTACCAGCAGGATGGAGACGTCGGCCGATTTGCTTAATAATGCAGCCAGGGGTTTGCCGTATCTTTCATAAATTGCCGGATGACTAACAATGGCATACTGACCGGCCGGTGCATGTTGTGCGAAGAAATCGGGCAGTATATCCCACAACCCATTACCGATAAGTATCGGATAGGCGCGTTTGCCAAGATCAACAGTTATCGTTTTCATATTATTTCCATTGTCAATGCGGTTTCATATACTTTAAAGTCTTTATGCTTAATCAGCATAGGGCCTGATTGGTGTGAAATTGCTTTTTCCTGATCAGCTTAATACATTTTACCGAATCATTGTTGCCACGAAGACAGACACGCGGATATGCGGGGCCCTGCTCCGGATTCACGAACAAGAAACACTGAAAAAAATTAGAAGCTATTTTAGCCGAAGGCGCTTAAACTTCTATTATCGAATCTCCAAATCCGTTGAATCTAAATAATTCATTTTAATTAATCTCCGGCCCTCAGTCTGTCTGGAGGCGATTTAAAATCAAACCGGCAACGGCCTCCGCTTCCAAACCGTCACGTTCAATAATAATATCCGCATCTTCATAAATTTCTTTGCGCTCGGTCAACAACCGATGTATTTTTTCCATCAGGTTTTCTTCAAAATCGGCATCACGCTCGGTTCGTAACAATGGCCGTCTATCACGATGCTTAACCCGTTTGTAGATATCTTCCGGGGCGCTGCGTAAATATACGGTTATCCCGCTAGACCTTACAATTTTTCGAACCGCGGGTGTGGTAAGTGTGCCACCGCCAAGTGAAATCACCGCCGGGACGCCTGCCGTGAGTTCGCGTATCAGCATCAACTCCATCTCACGAAACACCGCCTCGCCCTGATGTGAGAATATTTCATTCACGGATTTTGCCGTACGATACTCAATGATTTTGTCCGTGTCAAAAAGCGGGCAATTTAGCGCGCTGGCAACAAGCGGCGCCACACGGCTTTTCCCAGCCCCCATAAACCCGTTTATAAATACATGTTGATTGACTATGTTCAAGCTGTTTCCATAAATAAGTATTAATAAATAACAACGCTACAAAAAGGAACCATCCATTGCAACAGTATCCATATAAATTGCATCCATAAACACAAACTCAGCTCTTGTAGATATCTTCATTTTTATTAAAAAGTCCTGTTTGACCATTACGTTCGAACAGCTTTCGTGTGAAACTCCGCCGATGCAAGGGACACGGCCCGTGTTGTAAAAGGGCTTCGCAATGCATTTTTGTGCCATAACCTTTGTGATGATCAAAGCCATACTGCGGATAGCTCTCTGCATAGTGCGCCATCAATTCATCACGAAACACCTTGGCTATGATCGACGCGGCGGCGATGGAACGAGACAGGGTATCACCCTTGATCAAGGCCCGGCTTTTAATGGTGACCGGTCTGTCTTTATAAAAAAGCGTCGGGTTATCGCGGCCATCGATCAGAATAAATCCAGGCGGAGCTTTGAGCCCGCTCAACGCCCGTTGCATGGCAAGAAAAGTGGCCCGCACAATGTTCAATTTATCGATTTCTTCCACGGAGGCTTCACCGATGGCCCAATCCAAAGCCCTTGCCCGAATACGCGGCGCCAGTAGTTCACGACGTGCAGCAGTCAGTTTTTTGGAATCATCCAAACCATTGACACGCTTGTATGGGTCCAGTATCACCGCAGCGGCCACCACCGGCCCGGCGAATGGCCCACGCCCCACTTCATCAATACCGCATAAACGGGCGATGCCTTTGTCCCATAATTGCCGGTCATAGTTCGATGTCATAGACTACTTTCAACTTTGGGTTAAACGAGTAAAAATTACATGCGGACAATATGCGGTTCAAATCGTTTTTTACACCCTTGCCAGTGCCCAGGGGTTGAACACGTTAAACAATTCGTAGATTGTAGCGCATTTAAATCTTTGGCTCTACTGGTTTTTGTGTGGAAATAGAATACGCCTTTTAATGAACATGAA
>CAYWBI010000068.1:0-18620 GCA_964456445.1 uncultured Calditrichaceae bacterium | reverse complement strand
TAATTAGGGGCTGTTTATGTCTGTTGCCGAGATACCGACACAAGATGTCTATCATTCCGGTTATTTGGAAAGTGGCGAAGGGGACGTTTGCTTTCCCAAAAAAATTCTGGCCGGGATCGGGCGGCCAGCCTTTCACGATTTTTTTAAAAAACCGGTGGATGTCTTCGAAACCGTGATTATCAGCGATATTCATCTGGGCAGCAAGGTATCGCGGACGGACGCCCTATTGGATTTCCTGGAGCGCGTACGTTTTAAACGGCTGATTATCAACGGGGACGTTTTCGATTCCATCAATATGCGCCGTCTGAACCGCTACCATTGGAAGGTGCTAAGCCGTTTACGCCGTCTGACCGATCAGGAGAACAATCAGGAAGTCATTTGGATCCGCGGGAATCACGATGGCTTTTCCGATTTGCTCACCCAATTGCTCGGCGTAAAGGTTTATAATGAATATTCTTTTAGTTGGCAGGACAAAAAGGTGATTGTTTTGCATGGCGATATCTTCGATTCCTTTACCAGTAATTACCCCTTGCTATCAGACATTGCCGATTATTTTTATCGTCTAAGCATCTCCCTGGACCCGGTAAAGATGCGTATTGGCCGCTGGCTCAAGCGTAATTCCAAAACCTTTATCCGCAACACGGTTAAAGTGCGTGAACGGGCGCTGGCCTATGCGCGGCATAAAAATGCAGACGTCATTATCTGCGGTCATACCCACCATGCAGAAGAGGTGTGGCAAGAGAATCGTCGCTATCTGAATTCCGGATCCTGGACAGACAGCCCGGCCCATTTTATCGGTCTTACAAAAGATGAGATCAAGGTCTTGGATTATCTTTGAGCCGGGATGGAATAAACATGAAAGTTCTGGAACGTCTTGCATGCGTAAAAAGTCGGCCCCACCCCACGATAAATGAAATTAAAGCATGATAAAATGTGTTTTATATTTGATGATTTTTATCATTTAATTTTGTAATATGCAATGATTAAATCCAAACAGAACATGGGCTTTTCCCTGCCGTCAAATTTTTTCCTGCGGAAGGGAATAGCGCTATAATTTCATTTTAAAGGGGGAAAAATGTCGGACCTACCATTGGTTTTACCGTTGACCCATCTCAGTGAGGATGAAAAGTTTTTTTATGATACCGTCAAGGATTTTGCCGTAAAGAAAATCGGCCCCTATGTGGCGGAAATGGATAAAAATGCCAGCATGCGCCCGGAGATCATTCAGGAAATGTTTGAAATGGGCTTGATGGGCATCCATGTGCCCGAGCAGTATGGCGGGGCCGACACCAATTTCTTTATGTCGGCGCTGGCCATCGAGGCCCTGGCTTCGGTGGATGCTTCGGCCAGTGGCATCGTGGATGTGCAAAATACGTTGGTCAATAATGCCTTTGTAAATTGGGGCAACGCATATCTTAAGGAAAAATATCTGCCCATGCTTACCACCGATAAACTCGGCTCCTACGCACTGTCCGAGGCCGCCAGTGGGAGCGACGCCTTTGCCCTGGAATGCCGGGCACATGACCGGGGCGACCATTGGGAGCTGAATGGCCAAAAAATGTGGATCACCAACTCTTTTGAGGCGGAGATATTTCTTGTCTTTGCCACGATTGATCCCAAGCTGGGTTATAAGGGCATAACCGCTTTTGTGGTAGAACGTGGATTCGAAGGTTTTTCCGTTGGTAAAAAAGAAGACAAAATGGGTATCCGCGCCTCATCGACCTGTGAACTGATTTTGGATGGTTGCAAGGTGCCCAGGGAAAACGTGCTGGGCGAAGTGGGCAAAGGCTACAAAACGGCCATTGAAACCCTTAACGAGGGACGCATCGGTATAGGTGCGCAAATGGTGGGTATTGCCCAGGGCGCTTTCGACGCGGGTATTCAATATGTAAAAGAACGCAAGCAGTTTGGCAAAGCCATCGCCGCTTTTCAGGGCGTTCAGTTTCAGCTTTCCGATGCGGCCACAAAATTGGAGGCCGCCCGTTTGCTGGTTTATAATGCCGCGCGGATGAAAGACGCCGGAAAACCCTTCTTAAAGGAAGCGGCCATGGCCAAGCTTTATTCATCGCAGGCCGCACAGGAAATATGCTCATTGATGATCGATTTGCACGGCGGATATGGATTTACCCGCGAATATCCTGTGGAAAAATTTTACCGTGACGCCAAAATCGGTACCATCTATGAAGGCACCACAAATATGCAGTTACAGACCATCGCCAAATTCATCTTGAAGGATTAAGTCCAAACAAGAGACGTAAACGTGGTTTTAAACCCCGTTTTTTTTTGCTAAAAATATCGGTTGCTTGCAAGGATAATACGGGTTATCCGCATTGTTTAATTTTCTGTACCAGAAACTGAAATTTGTTTTTGATATAAAAATCCCTGAACTCTTTTTCCAAAACGGCGCCAAGCGTCACCTTATAGTCGTTTGTTTTAAATTTTGTTAGCCGCTTTAGTATTTTCACTTTATCATCGGCTGAGATCAACGGCAACGCGATGCCCTGGCGTAATAAAAATTCAAGATCAAAGGCATCGCGGATTTCCCCGCGGGTCAACAAAGCGGTCACTTTATTCTGCAGCGCCTGTTTCAGGGTATGTGCTTTAAGTAAGATTTGCCTATTGGCAAATCTTGAATAGGCAATTTTATCTTCTATTTCCCAGGGCTGCACATTCCGTCTTATTTCAATCTTTAAGCGTTTTGGATATCCTGGAGACCGTAATTCAAACAATATCGTAAAATGTTTGATTTTGGCGTCTGTTATTTCAAAATCTTTTGACAAATTTTCCCGTAGTCTTGAGAAAAGTGTTTCGTCGGCAATATTTTTTAATTTCCAGAAATCAAGATCAGCAGAATATCTGTTTAAATCATGACACAATCGTAGCATGGTGCCACCACCAAAAATTAAAGAGTCCAACAATTTGGAACTTTTTAACCTATAGAGGATTTCCATTTCAAACTGTTCATGTTGTTCAGGAATAGTCATAACTCTTTAACATTTTTTTAACTGTTTCCGGATAGGATTGACACATCAGGTTCAATTTGTCGGTATTAAATTTGCTGAAATCGATAGAACTCAAATCCATTGAGTATCGGCCAAGTGATGCCAAATATATTGCATCTAAAAAGGCCTTCTCCGCTTCAGCTATAAAAAAATTTTGCCTTTTCACAAAACCAAAATATAAATCCGGGTTAATTTTTGTATAGCTAAAAAATGCAGTGGATATTTCAACGTTCTTGGTCCGTTTAAGCGCAATGGATTCGTAAAAGTTCTGTTGCAGTTGGGTGGTGATTTGATAATAATCCAATGCTGTCATCAGCGAGATGTAAGAGGGCGTCTGGATGAGATTGGCAATTTGAAATAAATCTTCGCTGGACAAGGCATTCCATTTTTCCTTGAGCAGATAAATATTTCTTTTTACACGGAGCAGTAGGCCGGCTTTTACATAGCGGCTGGCCATTACCCTTGCCGATGCCGGGGAAAGATTCAAAACACGGCCAATGGTTTCATATCCAAAATATCGGGTGTCAATGTTTCTTAAACGTAATGCTTTCACCAAGGATACCTAATTAACAAAAAAGTTAATTAAATATACTTAGAAAAAGGTTATTGTCAAATTTTATTCGTTATATGCGCTTTTACTGCTGGTTTCAATACTGTCCGCTTTAATTTTGGGAGATAACTCCGGTGCCTTCATGAATAACCCCGGGATTTATCCCGGGGACAAACGATCCTGGCGATTAGCCCGGGCTTTAGCCCGTGAAGTGGTTGGGCTGAAGCCCCATTCGTTGCGTTGCCCGTTTCCCTCCCCGCCCTAAAGAACGGGGTTAGTCCACCGAAAAGCAAAAAAATGCGGATCGGCAGGTGCAGGCCGGTACGGGCTTACTCTTTCAATAAAAGAACAGATGAACTTATTTCCATGAAAAAGAAAAAAGTCAATTGTTTTTTATGGAGTTATGTGGAAATATCAGGGATTTTTAATTTAAACCGGACAGGAATGTTCTGATTTTAAAAACACAGACTACACGACGAATATAAGATCGGTAAGATCCTTTATAAAAAAATAGTTACCGACAACTCCAAAGAAATTTGCCGGGAAATACATTTAAAATAAATCTGCTACGTGAACTTTATATTTTTAATAATCAACGTGTCTTTCGATAGAAACGTATCGTCAGCATAATGGCTGCCGAACCCAATCCGCTTACAAAACCGATCCAGACCCCACTTACGCCATAGCCCAATTTAAAACCGATAATATAGCCCACCGGCAGGCTAAGGATCCAATAAGCTACAAAGGTGATAATTGTGGGGACCTTTGCATCCATGATGCCGCGTAAAATGCCAACGCCCACCGCCTGTATCCCATCAAAAACCTGGAAAATGGCCGCTATAATCAATAGACCGGCCGCCAAATTTTGCACAACCGGGTCATCGATATACCAGGTGACGAGCGTGTGCCGGAACAAAATAAAAATAAGCCCGTTGCCCGCCATAACGACTGCCCCCAAAAGCAAGGCGGCCAGCCCGGCCTTGCGTGGATGACCGAGGGCGCCTTTTCCAAATTCGCCGCCAACCAGGATGGCAGAGGCCTGTGAGATTCCCAGGGCAAACATAAATGTAATGGCTGCCATATTTAATGCAATTTGGTGTGCGGCCAGCGGTTTGGCGCCAAGCCAGCCGATCATGATGGCCACGCCGGAAAAAGCTGCCAGTTCAAAAAATGCCTGGAAGGCAGAGGGAACACCCAAACGGATGATTTCCGCTATTGCGCTCCAGTGATATTTTATACGCATCTTTAGAGGATTGTAAATTTTAAAAGGCTTTGCCTTAATCACAAAAAGAAACATGGCCAAAGCCATGAAAAACCGAGTGATAAAGGTGGATATCCCTGCGCCCAACAAATCGAGTTGTGGAAACCCCCATTTTCCAAAGATGAGCAGCCAGTTGAAAAATATATTTACAATGTTGGCAATCAAAATGATAAACATGGCGGGCTTAACAATGGAAAACCCGTCACTGAACTGCCGCCAGGTCTGGAAAAACATCACGGGAATAAGAGAATAGGCCAGGGTTTTAAGATATGGAACAGTTTGAACAGCCACGTCCTGTTCCTGACCCAAATAGGGCAGGAGCAGCACGGCCCCCAGGATGATGGCGGTCAGCAGCACACCGGCCAGCATGTTTATCATAAGGCTATGCTGCAACAGGCTGTGTGGTTTCTCCGTGTCATTTGTTTGCTTTGCGGCGGAGATAAGAGGGGAAAGCGCAAAAGAAAGCCCCAGGCCAAAAACCATGAATTGAGTGAATAGCGCATTGGCAAGGGCCGCCGCGGCGAGGGGAACAGCCCCCAAACGCCCAATCATAACCGTATCGACCACACCCATGGCCATATGCCCTAACTGACCGATTACCATTGGGATGGCCAGGGTTATCGTACGTTTAAAATGTTCTTTATACTTCATAAAACTACTTGTGTGTTTTTGAAAAAGTTGTATGCAAATAAACCAATATTCAGCGAAATAATATTTTCGAAACTGAAGATACAACAACCGTCGATTACGGTGCAAAATGTTAAACATGAATTTTTGTTTTTAATTACACACTGAGAATTGGAATTGTACATGTACCAATCAAGGGAATTACTAAAATAGAAAAGTGGCAATCGATGGCAATAAACCTTAAATTCCTTGCCTTTTGTTAAATATTTCCAACACAGTGATTGTTTTCCCGGTTATGGGAGACATCAAGCCAAAAAAGAATAATTATGGAAAATCAAGTGGAACAAACAAACACTCCCAGAACTGCATCTCTGCACACACTCGGATGCCGTCTGAATCAGGCCGAGACAGCGATCATAGCCAAGGGGCTTCAGGATCAGGGTTTTAAAATTGTGGAGTTTGGATTGCCGTCGGATTTAACGGTGGTGAACACCTGCACGGTAACCGGGCAGGCCGAATCCAAATGCCGCCAGGCGGTACGTAAAAGCATCCGTTCCAATCCCGATTCTTTTGTAGCGGTCGTTGGCTGTTATGCCCAAACCGGTCTGGAGGCCATTCGTAAAATAGAAGGGGTTGACCTGATTGTCGGCAACGAGCATAAGATGCATTTGGCGCACTTATTGGACAGCCTGGCCAAGCAAGAGCAACCGCGTGTGGTGCATACGCCCAAAATTTCCAGGGACAGTTTTATCGTGGAGTCCGTTGGCTTATATGATAACACCACCCGGGCCAATCTTAAGATTCAGGATGGTTGCAATTTTGTCTGTTCCTTTTGCATCATCGCCAAAGCGCGGGGACCTGCACGCAGCCGTACTTTTGATGATGTGCTCGACGAAGCCCATAAGCTGGTTGCAATGGATCATAAAGAAATTGTCCTCACCGGAGTGAATGTGGGCACTTACGCCGACTCGGGTAAAAACTTTTTGGATATATTGCAAGCCCTGGAAAATATTTCCGGCCTGGAACGTGTACGGATTAGCTCCATCGAGCCAACAACTATAGGCCGTGAAGTGATCGATTTTATGGCCAAATCAAAAAAAATCTGCCCCTACCTGCATATCCCGTTGCAAAGTGGGGACGATGCGGTTCTTGAATCCATGCGCCGAAAACATGATGCCACATTCTTTAGGGAATTTATAGAATACACTGTGTCTAAAATCCCACATATTGGTCTTGGAACGGATATTATGGTCGGTTATCCCAGGGAGGGTGAAGAGGCATATAAAAATTCCAAAAAGCTGTTGGCCGATTTGCCTGTTTCCTATTTTCATGTTTTTACTTACTCAGATCGTGAAGGTACCAGTTCCTATAAAATGGGGCCAAAAGTAAATCCACAGGAAAAAAAGAGACGCTATACAGAACTTGCTGAAATGGGCCGGCGTAAAAAGGAAATGTTTTATCAAAAATTTTTAAATCAAACCATGGATGTTTTATTTGAGGAAGAAAAACAGGGAAGCTGGGGCGGCTTTACCGGCAATTATATGCGTGTAAATGTGCAAAGCACTTCCAATCTGCAAAATCAAATCAAAAAAGTGAAACTTGTACGTGTTGAGCAAGACCGGATAATTGGAGAACTTGTTTGATACATTGCCCGATGTAAACTATGTTACATGTAGTTTTTGTTACAAGAGGAGTTTGTTATGGACATAATGAGTGTCAGGATTGATGATAATAAAAGAAAATTATTAAAGGTGATTGCCTCCATAGAAGGTAAAACTATTGGAGCGGTTATCTCGGGATTGGTTGATGAATATATTCGCAATAATAAAAAGATGTTAAACCTTTTATCCGAGAAATTGGAAATCAGGGATTTATTGGCCGTGTCTGAAATTTCGTTTGATGAGTGGGATAATGAGGAAGATGAAATCTACAATGATTTATAATAAATGGGATATCGTCTTAGTCCCATTTCCTTTTAGCGATCTGACCAGCTCAAAAAAAAAGGCCGGGGCTAATTGTTTCACCCGATACCTATAACACGGGTGCGGATATTGTTATTTCTTTTATCACAAGCAAAATCGATCGGGATAAAAGGTTGGGTGATTATCTGATAGAGGAATGGAAGTTGGCGCAATTACCAAAACCTTCTTTAGTAAGGATGAAGTTTGCGACTATAGAAAGATCGATTATTGTAAAAAAACTTGGAAAATTGTCAAAACTTGACAGTTCAGTCTTTCAGCAGAAATTATTAAAATTTTTTAAGGACTGAAAATTGCGGGAGTGTGTGTTTGAATAAAGTTTATATCGAAACCTATGGCTGTCAGATGAACGAATATGACAGTGAGATAGTGAAAAGTATTTTGATCAGAAATGATTATAGCATCGTTGACGCCCCGGAAAAGGCAGATGTGATATTTCTTAACACCTGCTCGGTACGTGAGAATGCCCATAACAAGGTGCATCAGCGGTTGACCGTACTAAAACAATTGCGTCAAAAAAACAAAAAACTGGTGATGGGCGTTTTGGGCTGCATGGCCCAGAACCTGAAAAAAGAACTCCTGGAAAAGAAAATCGGTGTGGATATTGTGGCCGGCCCCGACGCCTATAAAAAACTGCCGGGCATGATCGACAAGGTAAAGGGCAGCGGGCAAAAAGATTTCTATCTGACCTTATCGGAGTTTGAAACCTATAGCGATGTTTTTCCTGCCCCGGAAGGCGGTATAAACGCTTGGGTGGCGGTAATGCGCGGGTGCGATAACTTTTGTACCTTTTGCGTTGTGCCCTATACCCGTGGAAGGGAGCGTAGCCGCGATCCACGGAACGTGGTGGAAGAAGTGGAACGATTGGTGGAGAAAGGCTACAAGCAGGTAAGTTTGCTGGGGCAAAATGTCAATTCTTACCGTTATGAAAAATATGATTTTGCAGATCTGATGGAGATGACAAGCCGGGTCGATGGGCTTGAACGTATCCGTTTTACCTCGCCACACCCCAAAGACTTTCCCGCGAAATTTTTACAATTGATGGCAGAAAACCCAAAAATCTGTAAGAATATCCACTTGCCATTGCAAGCCGGTAATAACCGCGTACTGGAAATGATGAACCGCACCTATACCCGGGAAGAATTTTTAGCTCTTGTAGAACAAATCCGTAAAACCGTACCGGATGTTGTATTGACCACCGATGTTATCGTCGGCTTTCCTACGGAAACGGAAGCTGAATTTTTAGATACGCTCGATGTGATGAAAAAAGTAAAGTTTGATGCTGCTTTTATGTTTAAATATTCCGAACGTAAGCAAACCATTGCATCACGAAAATTTCCGGATGATGTGAGTGAACAAGAAAAGACCTCGCGGATAACGCGGCTTGTGGAGCTGCAAAACCAGCATTCACTGGAACGGAACCAGGCACATCTCGGGAGGGTTTTTAGTGTTCTGGTTGAAGGCAGCGGCAAAAAACCGCAACAGCAATTGGGGCGGACAGATGGCAATAAAATTGTTGTTTTTCCACAAACTACGGTGGAAACAGGTTTCTTTATTGATGTGAAAATAAATGAAGTGACGTCACATACATTAATTGGAGAGGCTGTATAAATAATCTCAATGTTTGCTTGATACTGGCCGATCATCTCGCTAAATTTAGAACTTTAAATTAAAAAATCAGTAAGGATATGGAACTTTTATTTCTAAAATCAAAATTGCACCGTGCCACGGTTACCGACGCCAACCTTAATTATGAGGGCAGCATCTCCATCGATCCGGAAATGATGCAGGCTGCCGAAATAAGACCCTTTGAAAAAGTCGATGTGGTCAACATTAATAATGGCGCGCGTTTCACCACTTATGCCATAACGGGTAAAAAGGACAGCGGCGAAATTTGTCTGAACGGCGCGGCGGCCCGCTTGGCACACGTGGGCGATAAGGTTATCATTATAACCTACGCCCAGTATAAAGAATCGGAATTGGCCGATTATTCACCATTAATCGTGCTTCTCTGTGATGAGAACCATATTAAGTCCATCGAAAGACCAAATCCGGGTCTTTGAACTTAATAATCTTATTCTTACCAACCTCCCCCTTATGAAGCTGATTTTTTTCTCGATAAGGATTTTAAGACATCATACCCAGTGGAGAGATAAATGATAGAATTTAGCGAAGAACACCGTATGGTCCGGGAAATGGTCCGGGATTTTGCGCGCAAAGAGATGGCGCCTATTGCCATTGAGATTGATGAAAATCAGAGATTTGCCAAAGAGACATTTAAAAAAATGGCGGGTTTGCACCTGTTGGGTTTACCGATCAGCGCTGACTATGGAGGCGCAGGTATGGATTATATCTCCTTTGTGATCACATTGGAAGAACTGGCCCGGGTATGCGCCTCCACAGCCTTGTCCTATTCTGCCCATATTTCGCTGGCGTCCACCCCCATCGATATGTTTGGCACAGAGCAGCAAAAACAAAAATACCTGGTCCCCCTGGCAAAGGGCGAGAAGCTTGGGGCCTTTGGCCTGACCGAGCCAGGCGCCGGTAGTGACGCCAGCGGGACAAAATCTACCGCTGTACGTAAAGGTGATCATTTTATCCTCAATGGCTCGAAGGTTTTTATTACCAATGCAGCCTATGCCGATATTTTTGTGGTAACCGCTGTAACCGATAAAAGCAAAGGGGCGCGGGGCATTTCCAGCTTTATCCTGGAAAATGGCATGCCTGGTTTTGAGGTAGGAAAACAAGAAAAAAAACTCGGTATGCGCGGTTCTCCTACAAGTATGCTTCATTTTAACAATGTAAAAGTTCCGGCTGAAAACCTGTTGGGTAAATTGGATCATGGTTATAAACAATTTTTGGCCACCCTGGATGGCGGAAGGGTTGGGATTGCTGCGCAAACGCTGGGCATCGCCAAGGCGGCGTATTCAAAAGCCATGCATTATGCCAACGAGCGGGAACAATTCGGAAAAAAATTGCTTGATTTTCAAGCCACACAGTTTAAACTTGCAGATATGCGTATGAAAATTGAGGCTGCGGAACATTTGGTTTATCATGCGGCCCAATTACGGAATACAAACAAGCCTTTTAAAATTGAAGCGTCTATTGCCAAGCTGTTTACCACGGAAGCAACAATGGAAATTACCAAGGAAGCCATCCAAATCCATGGCGGCTACGGCTATGTTCAGGATTATGAGGTGGAACGCTATTGGCGGGACGCCAAACTGATGGAAATTGGTGAGGGCACCTCCGAGGTACAGCGTATGGTTATTTTTCGTGAGGCATTTAAAGAGTTTTCAAAGTAAGTTAATTTCAGCACGATCGGTTACCATAAACTAAATGGGCAAAAATATGGGTTTTGAGAAAATTTGGAATAAGACCGCCAGCGGATTTCAGTCGCTTGGGAACAATATGCACCCATTTAAGAATATCTTGCTTAAAGCGGGATATTTCATTTTTATGCTCATTGTTATACCTCCGCTCCTTTCTACAAATAAATCGGTCAACTATACGGATGTGAAAATTGGTAGTGTGGCAACTAAAAAAGTTGTCGCCCCTTTTAATTTCTTTATTCTTAAAACCCAAAAAGAACTGGATAACGAACGCAACAAAGTTGTTAGTGAGGTTCCTTATTTTTTTGATTATAACAATCAAATTACCGCCCAGGATATAAACAGTTTTAATTCCCTGCTGGGCTATTTAAAAAAACATCCTGTAAAAATTGTTAATGATACATTGACCATTAAGGAAAAAGAAAAAATACAACCGAACCTGGAGTTTCTGCGGGATTCCATGAATACGGAACTGTCGCCGGAAGAATACCAATCTGTCAGCCGTTTTCTGCGCTCAAAAAAAAGGGTGAGGGAAGTATCAAAACTGGTTCAGCAATGGATTGAAAAGGGCATTGCCGATGTGGACCCGGCAACATTTGACCGCCCGGAAATTGCTATAATACGAAATGACGTGGAAGAGAAAGTCAGCAGGGATTCTTATACAAATAAGGATATCGGTCTGGATATTTTTCGCCAATCACTTGAGAAGCATATTGATAAGACCGAAACCGATGTGCTTATAAAAATATTGCATAATTTAGTGCGGCCCAATATTGTTTTCAATCAAAAACGTACCGCCGATGAAGTTGAACATGCCCGTTCCGCCATCAGTTTAACAAAGGATATGGTATATGAAAACGAGCGCATCGTTGACGCCAATGAACGTATCACCGATGAAATTTACCAAAAACTGCTTTCGCTGGAGTCGGCCCGTGTAGAACGTAGCAAACGTGAAGGAAACTTCCAGCCGTTTTTTGCCCAGGCAGGCAAAATTATGCTGCTGACCTCGATCTTGTTTATTGTTGGGCTTTATCTGTTTTCCTTTCGTAAAAAAATTTTTGCCGATAATAATAAACTGCTTCTTATAACCATTGTCATAATTTTACAGGCCGTTACCGCAGCTATCATTTCCGGTCCGCTAAACTGGCCGGTTTATGTTATTCCAACCACCGTTGCTTCCATGTTGCTGGCCATCCTGATAGATAGTGGGATTGGTTTTGTGGGGACCGTTGCCATTGGTCTTATCCTGGGAGGTATTCAGGGCGGTGGTTTTGATATTACACTGCTGACCATTGTGAGCGGTATCGTAAGTATTTATGCCGTTCATGAAATCCGTAACCGGAATCAGTTGTTCCGTGCAATGCTTTATATTACACTGGCCTATTTGTGGATCATGGCCGCGTTGACATTTTTACGTTTTGATACCTTTAACAATTTTTTGCATATATTCGCTTTTAATCTTTTGCCCAATGCCATCTTTGCCCCATTTATAACCTATATGCTGCTTGGCGTTTTTGAAAAGGTTTTTGATATTACCACGGATGTACGCCTTCTGGAATTGTCCGATTTGAATCACCCGCTGTTAAAAGAACTTTCGTTAAAGGCGCCGGGCACTTTTCATCATAGCATGGTGGTGGGTAACCTGGCCGAGGCTGCCGCCAAGGAAATCGGTGAAAATGCATTACTGGCCAGAGTGGGCTGTTATTTTCATGATATCGGTAAGATGGAAAAACCCGAATATTTTGTTGAAAACCAAATGGATGCAAAAAACCTGCATAATGCGTTAAAGCCCCACATGAGCGCGCTTATCCTAATTTCGCATGTAAAGGGCGGGGTGGAACTTGCACAGGAGCATAATTTGCCCCAGCGTATTTGCGATTTTATAAGCGAACATCATGGAACAAGCCTGATGTATTTCTTTTATAAAAAAGCACAGGAACAAGCAGGTGAAAACGATAAGGTGGATGAGTCCGATTTCCGCTATCCCGGCCCCAAGCCCCAATCAAAAATAACCGGGATAGCCATGCTGGCCGATACCGTGGAAGCGGCTTCACGCACCCTCAAGGCACCAAACCCATCTAAAATCCGTGCCTATGTGGAAAGCCTGGTTCAAAAGAAATTTGAAGAAGGCCAGTTGGACGACTGCGATTTAACCTTTAGGGAACTGCGCCAGATTATCTCAGCATTCCTGCCTATTCTGCATGGTGTTTTCCAACACAGGATTGAATATCCGGATACCAATAATTTTAATAAGGGTGAAAAAAAGGGCAATGCGCACCATGAAAACGGCAATCGAAATATTCAGGCCTCACAATCTCCCCAAACTAACTGACCCGGAACTATCCGAGACGGTAAAGCTGACCTGCACCGAATCCGGTATTCAACCGGCCAGCGTAAATTTGGTATTTCTAAATCAAGAAGAGATATGCCGTATCCACGCGGATTTTCTAAATGATCCTTCCCCAACGGATGTAATTACTTTTGATTTAGGCGATGACGAGATAGAAGCGGAAATATATATCAGTACGGACATGGCCCGTGAGGACGCCGAATTTTATAGCGCTCCCTTTGATCATGAAATCCATCGGTTGATTATTCATGGTCTGCTCCATCTCGCCGGTTATGATGACCATGAGCCTGGGGACAGGATAAAAATGAAAAGGGAAGAGGAGCGTTTGTTAACGATGCGCGTTAAACAGACATAGCGATCGGCTATATTCTTAATACGGTTATATCCATTATCCTGGAATATTTTGTATTGTCACACCGGTGCAAGAATTCATTTGCACATTTAAAGCTGGCCTTTATCGATAAAAGAAAAATAAACCGTCTTGTATTCGAAATGCTTTTTGATGGGAAAGATTTCTTCTCCACAAATAATTTTGTAATCCGTGCCGCGAATCTCTAAATTATTTGCTGTTTTCAGCGGGACGCTTTTATCCTGCTTTATTATGTTGAACAAAACGAGGCTTGAATTTCTACCTTGGACCCTTCTGTGCCTTTATCGGGCTTATACATTTTCCTTTGCATTCTCCTGGCCGCATTTTTTGTTGGTTCTAAAAACGCACTTCTTGGATTAAATCACTCTACCTATAGCATGTTGGGTAAGAGCGATCGTTTTATCGATAAACGGATCCTCCTGATGCGCGGGCAACCGCGACGTCTGATGTTGACTGTTGTATCCGGGCAGACCATATTCATTTCCATGGCCAGCATATTTGCCTTCATTCTCGCGCAGGATTTGTCCCGGGTCCTGGAACTTTCGCTTGGCTATCGTTTGATCCTTGTTTTCGCCGTCTTCCTGACGCTGGCAATTATTATTATCGAAATTGTGGGAAAGCAATTGGTGGAACGTTATACCTTGACTTTTGCCCGGCTCTATGCCTTACCGTTAAATTTCTTCTTTATCTTGTTCCTGCCCATTGTTTCCATTTTAAAACCAATAATGAAGATTAGTGCGGATATCATCGGTCTCGAGAAAAATAAATATGACCTGAGTGAAGAAGCCCTGCGTCTATTAGTGGATGCCGATACGGAAGGGGCGGCGCTGCAAAAAGATGAACGGGACATGATACATAGTATTTTTGAAATGGGCGAAACAACGGCTCGCGAAATCATGGTGCCGCGTATCGATATGGTTTGTGCCGAGGAAAATGCCACCCTGACGCAAATTCTGGCGCTCTTGAAAAATAAAAACCACAGCCGATTGCCCATTTATAAAGGCACGGTGGATAATATTGTTGGTATTTTACATATCAAGGATTTAATCCCACTTATAAAAAAACGTAGCAATGCGGCTTTTAATGTGTTGAAAATTGCCAATGAGCCTTACTTTGTGCCCGAACAGAAAAAGGTAAATAACCTGCTGCGCGAGTTTAGGGCGGAACGCATGCACATGGCCATTGTAATGGATGAATATGGCGGCACTTCCGGTCTGGTTACCCTGGAAGACGTCATAGAAGAAATTGTTGGGGAAATCCAGGATGAATATGATCATGAAGCGCCGCAGCTTAATCAGATTGACGAAAATACCTATCTCGTAAACGGGAGCATGCTGATCGATGACCTGAACGATGAATATCATTTCGATCTGCCTGCCGAAGACGGCATCGACACCCTTGCCGGGTTCCTGCTTGGGCAGTTCGGGGCCGTGCCCAAGACCAAGAGCAATATTTTTTGGAAGGGCTATGAATTTATTATTGAACGTGTGTACCGCCGCCGAATTGAGCGTGTACGTGTTATTTATCATCCCGAGCGCGAAACGGACGATACGGATTCCTGATTTACGGAGAAGCCCGGATTCATTATATGGAGCAGTGCCTGTTCTCTTTGATTTTTTTTATTTGATTTTATATAGTGTCCGGTTAAACTTTTTTAAGCTTAATGGCCACATATTGCGGGAGAAAGCTACCGCGACAGGCCGTAATTTTTGTAGTTTATCAACATAACATAAAAATATCCGTTGCTTAATCCGTACGAGTGGCTTTTGTACTAAAAATTTTCCTGTGAGGCAATTGTTATCTTTCATCCATAATTGGCGATATATTTTTTCTTAACTTATCCGTTGATTATCTGTCACCCATTCATTTCTTTTCCCGGAGGTTTCATGAGCTGGTTAAAATTTCCATCCGTTAGCGACGCGGATTTATCCGCTGCCCGCCTGCAATTGCACGAGGCGTCCCAAATTATTGCCGGAGCCGGCATTTCCTTTGTTGAAGCCCGTCCCGATGACAGCCACACCAACCTGGAATGGCTGCCTTCCCTGCGCGCCTTTGCCGGCACTTTGTTTAGCGACGGTCTCCTGCGTGCGGCGCTGCAAACCGATACGCTTTCTGTTTTAGTGCTGGACGCCGATAATACCTTGCTGGCAAGTTATGCCCTGGATGGCCATACCCAGGACGAGGCCGTGGACGGCCTGAAGGAACTCCTACGCAAGAACGGCTTTGATGCCTCGGCGTTTAGCATGAAAAAACATTATGAGATCCCCGAAACGCCGCAGGGCAGGGGCGAAGCCTATCATTTGTTTAACCCTGCCGCCTTTGCAGCGCTGACCGCGTATTTTAACAATGCCCAACTGCAGCTGGAGCGTGTGGCCGTGAAACAAAACGGCGCATCGGATATCCGTTTGTGGCCCCATCATTTTGACCTTGGCCTGTTGCTTTCGCTGAAAGAGGGGGAAGATGCCAAGAGTGTAAGCATGGGTTTCTCGCCCGGCGATATGCATTACGACACGCCTTATTATTATGTATCACCATGGCCCTATCCGGAAAAAGAGACCTTGTCCGATGTGGATTTACAGGCCGGTGGTTTCTGGCATACGGAAAACTTTATCGCCGCCATCCTGCTGGCAAAAGATTACACTTCGGTTGAAGAACCGGAAGAATCCATTGCACTGTTTGTGGACAGTGCGGTCGATGCTTGTAAAAAGTTGCTTAGCTTTTAACGGAGTGCGATGATCCAAATTGAAAATGTGGGTTTTGCCCACGGGGAACGGCCATTTTTTAAAGGGTTGAACCTTTCCTTTAACAAAGCGCAGACAACCCTGTTGATCGGGCCCAGCGGTTGCGGAAAATCGACCCTGTTGCGCCTGTTGTGCGGACTTAACCGGCCCCGGACGGGGGAAATCCGTTTTAACGGTCAGCCTCTTACCAACCAGACCTTGCCCACGTTGCGTCTGCGTATGGGGTATGTGATACAGGAAGGGGGCTTGTTTCCGCACTTGACCGCGCGGGACAATATATGCCTGATGGCCCGCCGCTTAAAATGGACGGCTGACCGGATCGACAAACGTGTGGCCGATTTATGCGGGCTGACCCGTTTTCCTATGGAATTGTTGGCGCGTAAACCCGGGGCGCTCTCCGGCGGGCAACGCCAGCGGGTAAGCCTGATGCGGGCGTTGATGCTGGACCCCGAAGCGCTGCTTCTCGATGAGCCGCTAGGCGCACTGGACCCCATGATCCGCGCCGGTTTGCAGGAAAACCTAAAGGATATCTTTAAAGAATTGTCCAAAACGGTGGTAATGGTCAGCCACGATCTGAACGAGGCCGCTTTTCTTGCCGACAGGGTTATCCTGATGAACCATGCCCAGATTGAACAACAGGGAACGATCGAAGAGCTGATCAACCGGCCCGCATCCGCCTTTGTGACCCGCTTTATCGAATCCCAACGTAGCCATTTGCCGGAGAAGAAAAATGGTTAGATTGCTGCTGCTAATGTTGCTTTTGCAAAATATGCTCCTTGCCCAATTGAAGATTGGCTCCAAAAAGTTTACGGAATCGGTTATCCTGGGGGAAATAGCCCTGCAACTGGCACACACGGCGGAAATCCCGGCCATCCACCGCCGTGAGCTGGGCGGGACGCGCATCCTGTGGCAGGCGCTGCTCAACGGCGATATCGATGTTTATCCCGAATACACCGGCACGCTGCTTTATGAAATCCTCGCCGCAAAACATATCCCCGGCACGGACAGTTTAAAAGCCTGGCTTAAGACCCTTGGGATCGGCATAAGCGGTTATCTTGGCTTTAACAATACCTACGTGCTGGGCGTTACGCCTCAAACAGCGGAGCGTTTGCATCTGGAAAAGATCAGCGATCTGAGCCGGTACCCCGCTTTGCGTTTTGGCTTTAGCAATGAATTTATAAACCGCGCCGATGGCTGGCCGGCCCTGCGTTCGGCATACCGCTTGCAGAAGGAGCGCGATGTGCGCGGGCTGGATCATGACCTGGCCTATCGTGGTCTTGTTTCCGGCGACCTGGACGTGATCGAATTTTATTCCACCGATGCGGAAATCAGTTATTATCATCTTGTTGCGCTAAGGGATGATCTGTACCATTTCCCCGAATACCAGGCCTTGTATTTGTACCGTCTTGATGCGGCCGGGCGTTTTCCCGCTTTACGGGCGCGTTTGGCCCTGGCGGCAAACCAAATAGACGCCCGGCGTATGTCCGCCATGAATGCCGCGGTAAAGATCGGCCATCAACCCGCCGCCCGTGTTGCCGCCGGTTTTGTTGCCCGTCTGACCGGTATTGAAACAAAAACCGAGGAAAAGAATTGGGTACAGCGTTTTTTACAGCGGACGGGCGAACATCTTTTTCTGGTGTTTATCTCGATGTTCTTTGCCGTGCTTATCGCCTTACCGCTTGGCGTTATTGCCGCCTTTCACGAAAAAACAGGCGGTATTATCCTTGGCGTAACAGGCGTTTTGCAAACCATTCCCTCACTGGCGCTGCTGGTGTTTATGATCCCCTTGCTGGGCATCGGGGAAAAACCGGCGATAATGGCCCTGTTTTTATACAGCCTGCTGCCCATCGTGCGCAATACGGAAAGCGGTTTGATGGATATCCCGCAAGGCATCCGCGATTCCGCTGAGGTGATCGGTCTTTCGCCCGCGGCACGGCTGTTCCATATTTATCTGCCCCTGGCCTCGCGTTCCATTTTGGGCGGGATCAAGACGGCAACGGTGATCAATATCGGTACGGCGACCCTTGGCGCGCTTATTGGCGCGGGGGGCTATGGCCAGCCCATCCTGACCGGCATCCGCTTAGACGACATGGGGCTTATCCTGGAAGGCGCGGTCCCGGCGGCGTTGCTGGCATTAACGGCCCAGTGGGTTTTGGGCCGGCTGGAACGGAAGATAGGGTAGTCTCCCAAAATTCCGTTATGGATGCGGTTTCCGGATCATTTGGATTGGAACGGTGAATCAAACGAGCCCTTGTTGCGATAGCAGGATTACTACCTTATATTGCATGAAAACCCTTTTAAAATTACGGGATAGTTTCCTATGATAACTTTGCGTTATGATAGAATAATGCCCCCGGGAATGCACAGCATTGCCTGGCATGGCCAAAACAGTACCGGGCTTGCCGTAA
>CAYWBI010000067.1:0-18735 GCA_964456445.1 uncultured Calditrichaceae bacterium | reverse complement strand
TAAATACTTTAGACATGAATATTATTTTTCTTCCTTTTGAAATTTTATTTAATACAAACAAACTCTATGCAACCAGAAAAAAGAAAATTGCCGTCCCTTTTAGGCATATTCAAATCATTTCTTCTCCTGCCTCCGTTCGAGGTAGTGGTCAAAGTTTTAACCACTATATCCTTTAACTTATGTATTTACAACACTTTAATATAACCTTGACTTTTCTCCCCCCTTTTTATACACTTTTAGATGTGTAACTTTTGGGGAAACAAACATGAAGAAGGTTCATTATTTTATCGTTTGGATATGTAAAAAATTCGACAAGGAACAGATCCTTAACATTGTGGAAGAACTGCTTTTAGTTTTGGCCAACAAAAACCCAGAACTTAAACCTAAAGACGATTTCAAGGAAAAGCATCCAAACTATCGTGATTTTAGCGCCGATCCGATGGCACCGCTGGACTACTCAAAATTCTCCCGTAAAAAAAAAGCTTGATTTACGTAGAGCTCCTATCCAACCACGGCAAACCCCTTAAGCCCGTCAACAACAGAAACTCCAAAAATAAAGTCCCCAAACAGGCCCAATGCCCACAATGCGGCGCACCACATAATTACATCTATTTCAACGATGGCAAGAAACGTTCACAGCTAAAATGCAAAGTCTGTGATTTCTTGTTTCAACTCCATAAACGCTTTCAGCGGACACATAACTACTTTTGCCCCTATTGCTTCAAACACCTCTACACCTGGAAAGAGCAGGAAACCACCACAATCTATAAATGTGGCAACCGCCAATGCCCGCACAGGCTTAAAAAACTAAACGCGCTCAATGGCAATGAAAAAAAGATAAGACCAAGACTCCTCTCACAGTTTAAAATAAACTATCAGTACCGTGATTACCACTTTGAAACGGCCCAGCTTAAAGTGGCCGCCCCGGACAGGCCAACCGTGTCCCTGCACCGTATCCACAATGACATCAATATCTTTGCGCTGATACTCACACTGCATATCTCCTATGCGGTCACCGCCCGCAAAACAGCCCACATGCTAAAAAATATCTGGCAAATAAATGTCTCTCACCAAACCGTTTTAAACTATACAAAAACGGCGGCCTATTACTGCCACAAGTTCAATATGCAACACAAGGGCGGCATAGATGACGTCAATGCCGGTGATGAAACCTACATAAAAGTTAAGGGGGTTTGGCATTATGTATGGTTCTTCATCTGTTCAACTTCCAAGAAAATATCTGCTTACCATTTTAGCGATAACCGCGGCGCAAAGGCCGCTATTACCACAATGCTGGAAACCGTCCGAACGGCCAAAGCGGGCCAGAAGATAACATTCGTGTGCGATGGCAACCCTTCATATCAATCCGGGCTTCATTTTGTCAACGCCAAAATTAAAGAACTGTGTTTCTCTTTGAAGAGCGTCATAGGCCTAAAAAACCTTGATGCCCAATCCACCGAATTCCGTTCGCACAAACAAATAATAGAGAGGCTTAACAGGACATATAAATACCATGTCCAGTCACAGAACGGTTTTGATACAGCAGGTGGCGCAGTGGCCAAGCTCGTACTCTTTGTGACCCATTATAATTTCTTAAGGCCGCATAAATCATTGGCCTACAACCCCCCCATTGAACTGACCGAACTTTCAGGTTTGCCCACAACACAGGCAAAGTGGCTCAAAATTATTTCACTCGCTGCGTAGAACCTTCCTCATTTCAAAGAACATTATTTATTTTTCAATCTTTTCTGCTTACCTTGCAGGTGACTGGCGAAACGGACGTAGGCGCTGCCGAGGGGCAACCTGCCAGGGATAGCCGATCCAAAGGTAATATGATGGGGAAACCTTATCTAAGGTCTCCCCATTTTTAATTTTTATTATCTTTGTTATGCCTAAGAAAACCTGTTTTTAGTTTTTTCATTTTATCATATAACTTTTGACACTACCCCGTTCGATCTGACTTCCCCTCTTCGTAATGACTTTGGTAAAAATCGAAAACGATTTCGGTGCTGATCGCAAATTGGATGGAAATTTGACATATCAAAAAATTCCGGCGTTGTTATTTTGCGATACGTTTAAAATTCAAATCACGAAAGTCATAACTAAAATCGGTTAAAGGGGAAACGGCTTTCATTGTAAATTCAATGGCCTTGCCTTCACGGTCGAGATTAAAGAGTACAAAGGCATCGGCATGCATACTTCGCTCACGCCATTTGACAACAAAGGTATTGCCTTTATAGAAGAACATTTCGCCACTGAGTTTGGGCGAACGTACCGATTGAAACCACAACCTTCCCTTTTTCTGGGATATCTGTACATTTCCCAGCCAATTATCTTTAAAATTTCCGGCATAAATATCAATATCAAGCGGAGCACGTTTAGCCTGTATCAGGCTATCGATGGTTGACCAGATTTTTTTTGTAAATATTTCCGCCTTCTTTTTCCGTTTTTCAACCTGCTTTTTTAATTTGCTGACCCAATCTATTTTTTTCATCCCCATATAACCATCTTTGATCGTGTTGGAGATGGCCTTAAAAGCGGCGCCGGATTCCTGATTGGTGAGTACGATTATACCAAGATGTAATTCCGGCAGCAATGTGACTTCGGTAACCATTCCTTCCAGGCCACCGGTATGCCTTACCTGCTTATATCCATTCACATCGCTTAAAAACCAGCCAAGGCCATAAGCGCTAAAATGCGTACGATAACTGTTTTTTCCAACGGGTAGAATAGTTTGCGCGCTCCACATTTCCCTTTGGGCTTTAGTGCTGAAAAGCCTTTTATCCAAATCACGGCCATATTTACCACCGTTAAGCTGGGTAAGGGCCCACTTACTTAAATCGTTTATGCTGGAATAGATACCGCCCGCCGCATTTTCACCCGGACGCATTTTATGTCTGCGTATCACTTTTATTTTACCATCCAGGGCCGCATGGGCATCTATCACATTGGATTTGTCCCCCAGCCGGTCATAGGAGGCGGCAGAACGGTTCATTCCTAATGGTTGCATGATTTTCTTTTCCACAAATTCTTCCCAGGCCATCCCCGAAACCCGATGGACGATTTCGCCCGCAACGATATAGAGTCGGTTGTCATAATCGAATTTGCTGCGGAATGGAGACGTCTGTTTAAAAAAACGGATGGTATGGATCAATTCATTTAGGGTAAAGTCACTGGAATCCGGGAAAAGCATCAAATCCCCGGCGCCAAGTCCCATCCCACTGCGATGGGTCAATAAATCCCGGATGGTGAAATCCTGTGTTACATACGCGCTGTACATACGGAATTCCGGGATATAATCGATCACCCGGTCATCCCAGTCAATTTTACCTGCGTCAACAATAATAGCCAGCGCAGCCGTGGTAAAGGCCTTACTGTTTGAGGCAATCCCAAACAAGGTGTTGGCGTCCACGGGTTTCTGTGAATTTAGTGAGCGCACGCCATAGCCCCGTGCATAAACCATCCTGCCGTCTTTAATGATTGCCAGCGCAATACCCGGCACCTGAAATACGGACATGCTTTTCCCGACAAGCTTATCAATTTCCGGTTTTTTAAGCGCTTGCGCACGCAGGGTCGTTTGTCCGCTGAAACAAAGAAGCAGAATTAAAAAATATATCTTTTTCATAGGAATCCCCTTTCAGAAATTTTTAAAAGTGTTCATTCGGTTCTAATACCAAAATTTTATAAACGAGCGGGACAACATCATAAATGGAAAACGGATTGGGTAAAGCCATCCGGCTGGAAATACAAAGTCCGTGATAGGCATGATTGGCCCCATCCGGCCCGGTGTCATTTTCTTTTATAAAGAGCGTTTCACCCAATGAAACACTCACCCGCAGCGCCAAATCTTCCATATAAAGCATCAAATCGGGTGCGATGCCGTTTAGCCTGGGATAGATTTCCAAAGGGTCCAGAACCCGGTTCAATCGGGTTGTCCCGCCGGGTCTTATCACCCCGGTAAGTTGTTTTTTTATTTTCTTTTTTAAGCCCGGGATATCTTTTTCCTGGACAATGCCCTGTGGCTCCCGCCCATTCACGTTAAAATAGATACGGCCATAATAGCCTCCATCGGCCCAAACACGTGTTTTTGTCCAATCGATTTGCCGCATATCAAGCGCCTGGCCATCCACAACCGGTTTTTTTAAATACAAATATCCTTCATCGATAAGCCATTGATTTAAACGAAACAAGCCTCGCATGGCTTGTGCACCATGGTCGGAAACGATAAGCACATCGGCATCTCCGCATAGGGGCAGCAGTTCGCCAATTTGGGCATCTAAAAATTTATAATAATTAAAGATGGCGTCGGCAAAAGGCGAATCCGGCACAAACAAGGCGCTGTCGGGGTCCATGTATTGCCAGAAGGCGTGATGCATCCGGTCCAGACCAATTTCCATAAGCATAAAAAAATCCCAGGCATGTTTTTGAATCAATTCCCTGGCCAGGGCAAAGCGGGCGGAAGTCATGTTATAGATTTGTTTCAGCAAGGACGCGGGGTTTTGTTGTCTAAAATTTGGAACATCTGTTTGATAGTGGGGATAATTTTTATGTATGTGACGACCAAGACGGGCCGGCCAGGTAAAATTTACGGCCCCCGGCGGTGTAAGTATGCCGCTAACAAGATAACCGTTTATGGCTTTTGGCGGATAGGTTTGTGGTACACCGATTACAATGGATTTTTTTCCGGCGGCGGTGAGTATATCCCACAAACGCGGGATTTTTATCGCCCGGCCATCGGCCACGAATTTATCATCATAGTTATAACTCTTACGGTTGCGGAAACCATACACCCCCAGTTCACCGGGAGTTTTGCCACTGGTCATTACCGACCAGGCCGGAACGGTGATCGGCGGATCACAACTGCGCATCTTTCGATAGGAGCCCTGCCGCATAAGCCGGGCGATATTCGGCAGATCTGCCCGCCAGCGTTCAAACACCAAAGATGGTTCGGCACAATCCAGTCCGATGACCAGCATCTTATGCATCTCCCGCCTTGTGCCTTTCTGTCGCGGCATCCTGCAAATCCAGAAAAACCTTGTCCGGCACATATAACTTGCCACGCCCCACGCCGAGTTCAATGTCCGGCTTGACAGAGCCATGGAAATCGGAGCCCCCGGAGAGAAGTAAACCATGTTTTTGGGCGGCCGAGATCATACCCTTTGTAAAATTCCAGTTATGCGACGGATAATATACTTCCACGCCATCCAGACCCTCGCGTTTCAGTTTATTGAAAAAGGCTGCATAGTCTCGGTACGTCTTTAAATGCAAACTAATGGGGTGTGCGAGCACAGCCAGACCGCCCGCTTCATGTATCAATTCCGTGGCGGGGAAAAAACGCAATTTCTCCTTTGAAACATACGCCGGTTTACCCTTGGACAAATAACCGGAAAAAGCTTCATAGACATTGCTTACCGCACCTGTCTTTATCATCAACTGGGCAATATGGGGCCGTCCCACGCTACCACCCGCAGTCATGGTATCCAATTCATCGGGATTGATGTCAATATTTAAGGCTTTCAATTTTTCAAGAATAAGATAGCCGCGTTCACGCCGTGCACTCCGCAATTGGGCAAAGGCTTGCTGCATACCGGTATTATCCGGATCGATAAACAAACCCAACAAATGTAAATGGGCCGTTCCCTCCAGCTTATAATCGATGCTCAGCTCAACCCCGGGCACAACATGAAGCTTACTGCCATGGCCGGCATCCATGGCCGGACGGTTCCCACCGATTTCATCATGATCTGTTATAGCCAGGGCTTTTAGTTTATGTTTTATTGCCCGTTCAACCAGTTTTTTTGGTGTTAATGTTCCATCGGAAAAAGTGGTGTGGGCATGCAGGTCAACAGCCATTAAAAATACCCCAGGTCTTTTAAACGATTATTTATTCCATCTGTATCTGTGAAGGACGTCTGGCCTGAAGCATCGTTTTGATCCAGGAAATCATTTAGAATAAAATTGACCAATTCTGTCATCTCCTTAAAACTGCTGTCGCTTAAATATTTTTCAAGACGCTTCAACAGCGCCGGGTCGAGAGTGATGTTCACAAGGGTACTCCTGTCTGTTTTAACATATATCTATAAGCCCATTAGGACACGATCAAAGACAATAATTGAATCCTGTTTGGGCTGAGATAGCAATATACGGCAAAGCGGTTTTTTGTTGAAACTAAAATTTCAGGTTGTGATTTCCTTGTGCCCCCGGATGGACAGCGATTTATACAGTTATTAAACCTGAATAATTTAATTAAATTCAGAAACCGAATATTGTTTGTAAACGTTCCAATCCAATAACTTTTAATATTTTAGCTACTAAGAAGTGTAAACCAAACGATTTCAAGTCGATATCAATTGAAAGGGTTTCCCATATTGCTTTTTTAAAGCATTCCGTGTATGTTGTGTTAGGTTGTGTTTCTTATTTTATCAATTAGGCATGTTATAGTGCTTCATTAAGAGAGTACAATAGCGGTTGAGACCCTTATTAAAAAGCAATATATTTTCTCTATTTATTCAAAGTTTATGGAAAATGTTCAGATTATACTCTATGATCAACCATTTGCTAAAATTTTTCTCCTTCATTCTTTAAAATAGGAGTTTACTGAATGAAACTCATCGAAATTCTCGGAAAATATTCTGATCCGGCAATTGATCAATTAGCTGCAGACAAAGTGGACGAGGCTGCAAACTTAAGACTACCAAGGAGCGTAATAACGCAAGAAATCCAAGCCGCACTAAGTTCATTGTCCTATGTTGCATCTGCATTGGCTCCTTCTCGGCCACCGACATATGCATTTATAAAATTATTACTCCATGCCCCTAACCACCTGCAACCGGTCGAAGGATTTCAGGAGAAAGTACTCTCAACAACAAAAGAAATGACCCAAAGAGCAGAATCCGGAAAAGGATTATCCACAGGGAAGAACTATCAATTATATATAAATGTCCTTAAAAATGCCTGGGAAAGCGACAATGAAATTGATCGAAGTGAAGCTCAATTATTAGAAGCTTTGAGAAATGAATTAGGAATGTGGACAAGAGAACATCTTCTACTTGAACATCATCCGGATGTTCGCCAGTTATGGGATAATTCGAGCGCTTATGTATCTGCCCGAAACTATCTTTTGTCAACTGGTTTGGTTTTAATATATGAAAACAACTATTCGATTGCAGATGAAGTTGCTTTACAGATTAGGCGTGCATGGGGTATTGATTTAGAAACTGATCCATATACTCGTTTGCTTAGTTTAGTTAAAAATGAACAATTACATCTGGTTTTAGAAAATACCGGACTCCAATTAAGCGGCACCAAAGTTGAAAGAATTAATAGAATTATTAACGCCTTGGTTCCACCAACCGAACTTCTGAATTTTATGCAGATTGATGAATTACGAGAATTTTGCAGAAATAATGGAATACAAGTATCGGGTAGAAAATCCGAGGTAGTGTCAAATATTATCGATTTTTTTGATAGTGGACTTGACTTACATGAAGATGTTGTTCAAGAAGAAGTTTCCCCCCTTCCTTCGAAACCCGAAGAAAGAGAACTTTCAGACGATGTTTTCATAAAATTTTTACAAATATTAACCAATGATCAATTATATGATGTATTATCCCAAAGCTTTCTTAAAACAAGTGGTGTCAAAGATGAAAAAATTAAACGCCTAATAGAAAGTCCCTGGTCTGATATTTCTATTATTAATCGTTTAAGGAAGAGCGATCTATCTGAACTGTGCAGAAAATTAGGCATCCAAGTTTCCGGCGTAAAAAGTGAGTTGATTGACAGACTCATTGAGGGTTCAAGGATTACGTATAGTGAATCAACGGCAAAGGCAGTTATTAAAGATCAGGAGTCTCAGGCTGAAGCAAAAGGGATGGAAATAACAGAAGCAGCTCCAGATGTTGCGAAATTAATTGATATACAGAAAGCAACTCACCCTAAAGGTTTTCAAAACATAAAATTAGATTATCCTTTTTTAGAGGAAGATGAACAAATTATTTTATCTCTGATCAAAGAAACAAAATCATTAACTGAACATGATATTGAGAGGGCCAGCCGTACTCATGGATTGGGATGGTTTTTAACGAAAGCTCATATGGCCGAGATTGTTGCAAAATTGCGGAGCCAAAAGAATAATCCACTTAGAGTAAGAAGTGTTAGAAGTGTAAATATATATGAATGGATTGGCGAAAAAGCTGAAAATAAACATTTTCTTGAAAAACGAGCCGCCCGTGCTGTAATTGATGCATTAAGACAAGGAGTCGTTCCAGAAAAAAATATTGATTTAATTATCATCGGTCAAAATAAAGCAAGAACTCACTTAAAAGACCTATTAACTGAAGCTAAAAGTAATAAATCACCATTTAAGTTTATTCGAGGCCCATACGGGGCAGGGAAAACCTTTTTAAGTTCATGGCTTCGTGAGCATGCCTTGAAAGAAGAGTTTGTTGTCTCAACTGTAAATATAGGACCGGATCAACCTTTGTCAGATTTACCTATTTTTTATAACGGTTTAATAAATGGTTTAAGAATTCCTGAGAAAACGGATTCTTGTGCCTTAACAGATATTTTAGAATCATGGCTTCTCACAATTCATAGGAAAACTGCACAAATCGAAGACTTATCGTCCATAAATCCTGATTCACAGAAAAAGTTGTTAGAAATCGTTGGGAAGAGAGTTGAATCTGAACTTGCTTATTTATCCGATCTTGATCCTGGTTTTGCGCCGGCACTTAGAGCATATTATAGGGCTAAAAGTACAAATAATCCTGTTCTTGCATCAACTGCTATTGCATGGCTAAGTGGGAGTCGCTTAATGTCTGGAAAAATGTTGAATGAAATTGGGGTGAGAGGATATCTTGAGCCCAATGAAGTTTTTCCAAGAATTCATGCATTACTTGAAGTGATCAAGGGATCACGCTATCACGGGCTTCTTCTAATAGTAGATGAACTGGAACTTATTCGTAAATTTCCACACACCCGGCAGCGTGAACAAGCGCTTGAAATATTGCGTCTTTTAATTGACGAATCAGGTAAAAATGGTTTTCCAAATTGTCTATTAATCTTTACCGGAACTGATACCTTTTTTGAAGATGACAGAGCAGGCCTTAAAAGCTACGAAGCCCTCGCAGATCGAGTCTCTATCCCAAATGGCCCAGAAGGCTTAATGAGTGTCCGCCAACCGGTTATTACCCTTCAGGGGCTTAACCAATCAAAATTACTTGCTGTCATTGGCAAAGTGAGAAACATTCATGGTATCGCATATAATTGGGATGCAGTAAACAGAATACCGGATGTTGCACTTCAAAAACTTGTACAAGACTGGACTTCTTTTGGAGAAGGATCGGTCAACCGAAAGCCACGACCAATCATAAGAGAATTTGTCCACATTTTGGATTTGTGCGAAGAAAATCCGAATATTTCTCATGAAGAGCTTATTCATATTGATTCATCTGAGAAAGAAGCGATCTCAAAAATTGCAGAAATCCTTAACTAATGATAAATATGAAATTGAGACAGCTTGAAATCATTGATTCAATTCATCCGGGTCTTCAAAAAATCATTCAGGATAGAGGCTGGAAAACAGGATTAAAAGATATCCAAATCAAAGCAATACCCGTAATTTTAAGCGGTGAAGATTGTATCATTGAAGCGCCAACTGCAGGTGGTAAAACAGAGGCAGTTTTATTCCCAACCCTGACCAGGGCTGCAAAAGTTAAAGTAAACTCTGTTCAGATTTTGTATTTGGCCCCACTGCGTGCTCTATTAAATGACATTGAAATTAGAGCAACTGAATATTCATCAGTCTGTGGGCTTCATAGTTTTAAGTGGCATGGCGATGTCAGCCAGAGAGAAAAAATAAATACCTTTCAAAATCCATCTCAGGTTTTATTAACTACTCCAGAATCACTTGAAGCAATTCTCCTTCGCAAGACTGGATGGCAACATTTTTTCTCGGAATTACAGACAATCATCATTGATGAAGCTCATAATTTTGCTGGTGTCGATCGGGGAAGTCATTTAGTTTCTCTTCTTGAACGTCTTGAATCTAAAATAAATCATCACCCACAACGGATTGCGGTTACAGCAACAATAGGTAATCCTCAGGAAATGTTACACTGGTTGGCAGGCACTCGTAGAAAAACAGGTAAACGTATTTTTGTTGATTCATTAGCCTCTAAAAAAAAGGATTTTGAAATACAATTTTTTTATAATGAGAATTCAGGCGATGGGCAAGTAATTCCAGCTTCATTTAAAAGATTAACTGCTTTGTATAAAACTATTCCAAATAAAAAATCTATCATATTTGGTGGCTCAAGAACAATTTGCGAATCGGTAGCATCTGCTATAATACGACTTAATTCCTTAAAAATGAGGAGTATTCCTGTTAAGGTTCGTACCCATCATTCATCAGTAAGCAAACATTATCGGGAAGAAGCAGAGAATAGAATCAAAATAAAAAATGACCTTGAAAGCGGGATTGATGCTATCATTAGCACATCAACCTTAGAATTGGGAATTGACATTGGTGAGCTGGATCAGGTTATCCAATTAGATTCACTTTCAAGTTCAAGTTCATTTCTTCAAAGAGTTGGGAGAACAGGACGCAGGCCAGGAAGGCCTCAATATTTTCGTGGAATGCTTTTAAAAGAAGAAGATCTTATTCTTCTAAGCGCCGTTGTTAGTTTGGGGTTGAAAAACATCTCCGAAAATTTGAAATTTCCCAAAAGATCAATCCATATTTTAGCTCATCAGCTAATTTGTTTAAGTCTCCAAAATAATGGTATTACTCCAGGTAAGGCATGGGAAACTTTATCAGCTGCTTATTGTTTCTCAGCCATAAATAGAAATCAGTTTCAAGAACTGATTTCAAATATGATTTCAAATAATTATTTTAGGGAAGTCGATGGTGAATTGGTTGTAGGTGAGAAAACAGAAAAATATTTTTTAGGAGCCAACTGGCAAAAACTATTCGCGGTTTTCGATACCGGCCCATTATATGAAGTTTATAATGAAAGAAAACATGTGGGTAATTTGGATTCTGCATTTGTTGAATCATTGGACATTCCATTTTTATTTGTCCTTGGTGGTCTTGAATGGGAAGCATATAAAGTAAAAACAGATTCGCATCAAATTTTTGCAAGAAAAACAAAGGCAGGGAGTGCCCCAAGATGGGTGACGTTTCAGGGTTTTGATGTGCCATATGAGGTCGCAAAAGAAGCAGGTAGAATTCTTTTCTCCAATAATATCCTATCTTTTTTAGATGATAATGCAAGAAGTTGTTTTAAATCTGCTCAACATCAGATAAAAAATATTAACTGGAATGAATATATTTGGGTTGCAGATGTTGATGATTTTAAAATAAAGATTTGGACTTT
Source organism: uncultured Calditrichaceae bacterium (assembly GCA_964456445.1). Classification (GTDB taxonomy): domain Bacteria; phylum Calditrichota; class Calditrichia; order Calditrichales; family J004; genus CAYWBI01. The sequence continues at coordinate 7,360 of CAYWBI010000067.1, read as the reverse complement.
TGCCGGAGATAAAATTAATCGTACATTATCAAGAATGATAAATTCATCTGGATTGGGACAAAGCTCTTCAAATTATAAATTTGTAACAATTAAATCGTTAAAATCTCCTGAAAAATTAAATTGGGAAAATATTATCAGATTTATTTCTGACATGCAAAATATTAATTTAAATGAAACGAATGAATTTATAAAAAAATTAAAAGAAAATTTGAAACCGGTATATTTTTCTAAATTTTCGAAATGTCTTCCAGATCATTTATTGACTGAAGCATTGTCAGAAAGATCATTTGATTTTCATGGTTTTGTTGCAGAAATCCAAAACAACAAAATTGAAGAAATGAAAGCTGGTGATCTAACTAAATAAGACATTAAAGGAATAATATTAAACAGCCTATTTTTAAGAAAAATACTTTTCGAAATATAAAATTTTTAAATTATTTTTTATTCTGACTCATAGCCTTTTGGCATTTTCGACTTTGTATTCTAACAAGTTTCTCGTTATCTGCTATATTTAACTGAAGAATTATACAACTATACCGGGTAGATGAAATCCCATATTTTTTCTTGATGATTCTGATTTCCTGTCACACAGAGTTCCCTGATACGATTCTTCCCTTTTGGCCCATGCGCCTCACAAACTTTACCATAATAGGTTTGCAGCTACGTTAAAATCTGATTACATTTACAGAATAAAACATCAAAATATCAGCTGTGTTTTTGGTACAAATAAAGTATTTTTAATTTACGCGAAGTGTTTATTTCATGATCATTAATTGGCGACAAAAATAGCTATAAAAAACAGAGACCAAACAATCAAACGAAAGGAAGAAAATGTATTTCAGATTATTTTTACTGGCAACCGGAATTTCCATACTGTTGAGTTCCTGCCAATCAAAAACAGAACAGAAGACAAAGGCCTCCGTACCTGCAAACAATCACATGGCCGTGGTTGAAGAAGTTCTACAGGCCCGTGAATATACATATTTACGTGTTACGGAAAATGATGCGGAGAAATGGTTGGCCACTTCAAAAATGCAGGCGAAAGAAGGCGATACCTTTTACTATGTCAGTGGCCTTGAGATGAAGGACTTTGAAAGCAAAGACTTAAAGAGAACTTTCGGCTCCATCTTTTTCGTAAATGCGCTCAGTGATAAACCAATCACCGCCTCAGGGAGTAAATCGATGGCTTCTCCGCATGGCACTAAACCTATGGTTCAGAAAGCAAAAATAAAGATAAGCCCGGCTAAAAATGGCATAACCATTGCCGAACTTTTTTCACATCAGAACAAATATTCTGCTAAAACTGTAACGGTAAAAGGTCAGGTTGTAAAATACAATGCGGAAATCATGGGCAAAAACTGGCTTCATATTCAGGATGGAACCCGGGATGCCAACAATTATGATTTAGCCATAACAACAGGCGATATTGCAAAAGTTGGCGATGTAGTAACCTGTACGGGTAAAATTTCCCTGAACAAGGATTTTGGGGCCGGGTATTCCTATGATGTGATTATGGAAGACGCAAATCTGGTTAAAAATTAGATTATTGTTTTTAAGTGTCCTGTTAAAAATTTGACAGGACACTTATTCTATTTCAGTGAATAGACATTTAGCATTTGAAAATTTAATTCCCACCTTTCTTTGGCGGAGAAGCAAAAGCACCGTTCCCCTTCCTAAATCGAATATCGGTGTTCCTTGTTCGTATATCAAAAACCAATTTATCTCAACAAGACAAACCGAAACATAATATTGTGGCATGTTTCTTTTCCCCAACGGGGAAATATACCAAAGCGAAGGGCAGCGCCCTGGCAAAGACATGGCGCTAAGAAAAAAACCCTGAAAGGGTTTGATAAATCTTTCCATCGGGGATATGTTTTGGGCTAAAGCCCATAATTTTTTTGCGCGATTTTATCCCCTACCTAAAGGTAGGGGCACTTGAGCACATCGCAAAACCAACAACGAACATCGATCAACGATTGAAGATTTTTAATCGGCCATGATTGCCCGTTCTAAAATCGAATATCGGCGTTCCTTGTTCGTAGATCAAAAACCAATTTATCTCAACAAGACAAACCGAAACATAATATTGTGGCATGTTTCTTTTCCCCAACGGGGAAATATACCAAAGCTAAGGGCAGCGCCCTGGTAAAAGTGAAGCAACAATAAAAAACCCTGAAAGGGTTTTATAAATTGTTCCATTGGGGATATGTTTTGGGCTAAAGCCCATAATTTTTTTGCGCGATTTCATCCCCTACCTAAAGGTAGGGGCACTTGAGCACATCGCAAAACCAACACCGAACATCGAACTCCCTTGTTCTTAAATCGAAGAACAATTCCATTCAAAAAGACGTTCCGAATCTTAAACCGATTGCCCAATTTCGTGTTTCGCTTAACCTTTGACAAACATAAAATGTTTGGCATCCTCATTGTAAACCTGACGAAAAAAAGCCGCCACTTCTTTGAAGCGTGCGCGGGGGATGACATTTTTTTTAATCGCAAAACGCCGGGAGAGCCTTAATATATTGCCTTGCAGGGCAAAATGGAAATCATACAGGGCGAAATCCGTTTCGATTTTTTTTCCATTTGGAGCGCTGTTCATCCGGTAGCCGGGAGGTATCCTGACCACAAGGCTATCATCCAGCATATGCGGAAATTTAAAGAAAAAATCGTAGGTGCGTTTGGTAGAGTCCGGCACATCGTCTTCTGTTACCTTATTAAAGATGTACGGGTCCAAAATGATATGGCGGCCAATTTTCCGGGCCATACCGCCAAGCGTTCCAACCAGTGTTATTTGCGTAGGCTGGCCGGCCTTATTACCCGCTTTTACATCATATTTGCCAATATCCGGGTTGGTCTTAACACCACTGAACAAATAGTTTATAAGTTCTACTTCCTGTCTTTTTATTAAATAGTCCAGATAATAATTCACATCATATTTATAGTTGCCCTCAAAAGTTAAAACTCCGTCGAAAAGAAATTTGCGTTCACCATTCATCTGGCCACGAAAAACAGAGCTACGCTGGTTCTGCAGATAACTCTTTTGTGGGGTGCGCACCAATTTACCCCCATCCTGGGTAATCACCAATGCATTTATATTCTCAATCGATTGAGGCATCTCGCCCGCCCGAACATGGTCGGATGTACACTCCAGCCAGATGGTGTCGGCGCCCATGGGAACACAGGTTATACAATGATTAAACTGGTTGGCCGGACGCATGGGATCAACCAATCCGTTGTCCCGGGTCAGCGCCAATGCCGGATAGGCTTTTATACGCACGGTATTCAGCATAGAGACCATCAGGGTGGACAGGTCCTTGCAGTCACCATATTTATTTTCCACCACCGACTCCGCGGAATGCGGCTGCCAACCATTGATACCGAGCTCCAGGGCCACATATCGGGTGTAATCCTGAAGAAATTTATACAACACAGCCACTTTTTTACGCACCGTCATTTCCGGCGTCAGCATACCCTGAATTTTTTTTATAAAATCCGGGGACAACAGGTAACTGCCCCGGCTGAGGTCTTTATACCAAAGGCCGAAGTCTGCCCAACTTTTATAATCGCCGCTATAGCCGGCAATTTCAAACTTGTCAGGTACAAAATGAATGGTTTTCCAGCCATGGTCTTCGGGTGCCATATAAGGTTCATCCTTATGTGGAATAAGATTTTCCGCTTGCCATAAATAAACGGAATCCTTTTGCACAACGCTTTTTTGGGGTTGGATGTCCCAATGATAGGGATAGATATTAAAATGGAGTTTGCTTTTATTGATGACTTTATAACTCGAGGCCAGGACGGGTATGTTCCGTTCCGGCGACCAGGATGGCCAGAAAAAAAGTGTGCTAAAATCCTTCTCATAGCTATACTCAAAAATATAGGGATATTGTGACGATTGCTGCGAAAATATCCGGTATTTTTTTCCGCTGTACAAGACATATCCTGGTGAGGCGGCGATCTCTTCAATGTCATCATCATCGAGCTCTTTTATCCTGGACCCGTTTAGATTATACAACGCAGCCTTAATATTGTCCAGTTCCACAAACTCCGATTCATCAAGTTGAATACGGCTGCTGTAACGGGCACCATGACGGTTGTTTATGCGGATGCGGAGCTTACGGGTGAGCACCACATCGTCTTCATCATTAATGATAAAGGCTTGAACATCGCTTAGTACCACCGCGTCTGAATTTTTTATAAGTGAATCCGCAACCAGATCGTTTGTCCAGGGCATGGCTTGCGCCGGCAACGGTGATAAAAGTACCGCACATAAAACTATAATTTTAGTTATGATTAAGGGCAATTTCATTTTGATCCGCCTCGACAATGGCATTGTAAGCGTTCCGTAACTTAGTATAATCTTTTTGGGGTACCTCGGCTTTTAATATTTTAAAAATGCGTTTACACTGCAATACGTCATCATCCTGATAATAATTTTCGGCAAAAAGTAAAGCGCGCATCCGGTGAATGCTGTTTTCCGGAAGTTCAACGCTATATCCTTTTGGCAGCGTTAATTCAATGGCCTCGGAAAAATTATTTTTATAACCAAAATCCACAGGAAAGAAACGTTTTTGACTTTTGAATTTATTGCTGTTCATAGCCGTTATAAAAGGTGGTTTAAAAAATTTCAACCCGCTTTCTTCGGTTACAAAACCATCCAGATGGTATTCCACATCCATGGAAAAAGGTTTATCCAAAGAATCCATGGCATGTACATAAAAGGTATCCAGCTCAGCCTTATCGGATATTGTTTCCAACATTTTCTCCAATTTTTTGCGCCGCTTTATCTTATCGCCAAAACGGCTCCGGGCATCCAGGGCTTCTTCACCTTTATAATTAAAATGTGATTTTACATATAAAACACCATCCTTGTCCAGGCTGGCCTTTGTAAAAATCTCTTGTTTGTTTTTTACACGGGCTTGCTTGATGGCCACGACCACCGGTTTATCGCCGTTTAAAAGCAGACCGGTGCCGACCTGAAGGAAGGAAGGCAAAATGCCAAACGGGGCATATTTATGGGACATATCCAGATAATAACTTTTTTTGTCCACGTTAACATGTACTATTGCCCGGTTAAACTGCTCCAATTGTTTCCAGTCCGGGTTAAAATCACCATGCCCCCGGGTACTGATCAACAGCGGGTGCGGATCAAAACCGGCCAGTTTTAACATGTTCATCAGCAGAACGTTTTTCTCGGTGGGGCTGCCCGTTCCGGCCTTAAGCGCTTCCTCCGGCGATTTAAAATCATCCCCTGGAAACCAATTACGATCCCCCGTGCTAATATTTTTTTGCACATAACTGTAAAGGGTAAGTGCCTTGTCCATAGGCCTGGTTTTACCTTTTAGCAGTTCGTTGACTTTATCTTCCAGACCGTCATCTTCAATAAATTCGATATAAAATTTACGTGGGTTTTTTGTAATCTGCCCCCAGCTCTTCGCAAACTTCAAACTCTGGTATGCATCTTTATAAGCCACCAGTTGAAAGAGAATCTGCGCATAATAATCGGCCGGGGCACGCATATAGGGCTCCTGTCGGATAGGTGGTAAATCGTGGGCACGCCATGTATATTTTGTAAGTTTTTTACCACTGTTCAGAACATCATAAACCATTTCCGAGGTCTGTTCCAAATTATAGAATGCCGTATTTTTTTGCATCACATTATAGGTAAACCCACGGGGGAGTAAAACGGACACTTCGCTCAGCCGCACATAGTTCGATCCCTGTAACCATTGAGGGTCTAGATTGCTGATATATTTTGAATAGTGCGTATATTGATACTCGATAACCGAACCAACTTCCACGCCGGGTATGGCGAATACTTTTTTGCGAAACTTACTGGAGCCCTCATCAAAAATGTTATCGGAATCCAGTTCCTTTGTTTTTCCATCCATGCTGTACGATGCGGCGTCAATATCCAGAATCTTATCTTCATGCCAATATCGTATATTTATGGAGGCCTGATCCTTACCGGCTTCGGTTAGTATTTTCACCCGTCGATGATATTTTATAATCAGCTCAAAATCCGTGGTAAATGTGATATCCACCTTGTCGAATAGCACAATGGCGTCAAGTTCCGGATAGCCATCGATACCGGTAAGGCTAAAATCTTCAACGGGGATATCGCCAAAATCCTGGGCATTTGCCTGAATGGAAACAAAAAAAAGAACAAAGAGAAACAACGAAGCGACAGATTTCATGGAAGGCTCCTTTTTGGATGAAACGAATGGCAAAGTGAGAAAGTTAAATTTACGTTATGGTTCTCAATGAATCAATATTTGCATTTTTTTAATTTTGATTCATTAAGATTTCATTTTGATCATCGGCTACCATGACATTGTAAATATTGCGTAGTTTTGGATAATATTCCGGGGTTACACGAAATTTTAAAATTTTGAACAGCCTTCGGCAGCTAACAAAACCCTGATCTTCAAAATAGGTTTTGGAATAAAAGACTTCACGCATCCGGCGCACGGTCTTACCCGGTAGTTCAACCTGAACATCTTTGGGCAGGGCAATTTTGATGGACTCGGACACATTGTCCTTGTAGCCAAAATCCACCGGAAAGAAACGCTCCTGGCTTTTAAACTTATTATGCTGTATGGCGGTTAGAAATGGCGGTTTAAAGTGCTTTAAACCGGAATCGTCCATTACAAAATTCTTTATGTGAAATTCGACATCCATGCTAAAAGGTTTATCAAGCGCATCCAGGTTATGGATATAAAAAGTATCTAATTCGACGGTACTTGATGTTTTGTTCAGAAAATCTTCCAGGTTCTTACGACGTTTGGAACTTTCGCCAAAACGGTTCCGTGCATGCAGCGCATCTTCCCCGCTGAAGAAAAGGTTTGATTTTACATGAACCGCGCCGTCCTTATCAATTTCGGCATCGCTTTTAACCTTCTGTTCATTCCGTACGCCCGGTAGTTTTATCTTAACCTCCCTGGATTTTTCTCCATCAACAAGCACACCGTTGGGCACCTTAAACGAATAAGGCAACGTTCCAAAAGGAAGATATTTGTCGGAAGTATCAAGGAACCAGGTTTTGTTATCCAGTGTTAGTGATACCAGCAGATGATTAAACTGCAAAATCTGTTTCCACTCAGTGGCAAAATCCCCATTTCCCCAGGAACTGATCAAAACGGCATGTGGGCGAAACCCGGCCAGATATAATAAATTCATAAACAATAAATTTTTTTCGGATGGACTGCCCGCCCCGGATTCAAACACCTGTTCCGGCGCAGGTATATCCTTGTCGGGAAACCATTTATGGCCCGACGTAACGATATGTGTTTGTACGTAACTATATAGTGTCTGTCCATAAAGTCTGATGCCTTATAGATAAAGGGGTTGATGGCTTTTT
>CAYWBI010000066.1:0-18763 GCA_964456445.1 uncultured Calditrichaceae bacterium | reverse complement strand
TAATTTACAATAATTTGGGACACCTTTCATTTTTTTTACTTTAGACATTTAGGTTATATGCTGAAGATCAATAAAACATCACTTAAAACTCATATTTCAGGCCGGTGGTATAGTAGGAACTTCTGGAATCATTAAACTCACTGTCTATGTCTTTATCATTATCATAAGCGGCTATAAGGCTTAAGGACAGATGCCTGTTTATCGGCCATTGGGCAAAGGCCAATACACTTATGATGTTTCGATTGGAATAGATACTGAAATTATCCGCAAGGATCGCATCCGGATAGCGTCTCATGGTGTAATTGATATTTAGGGACAACAGCAAACCGGAAAGCCTGGTATAATCCATGTTTACAGAAGCGCCTTGTCCCCGGTAGTTTTGCTCCTGAACATAAATGGGCTCCAGGCCTTTTTGCAAAACATGTTTTTTTTGCTCATCAAGATAGCCAATACCTATCCTGAAAGCATCAGTAAAAGTAAAGCGTACTTGTGGATCAAAGCGGGTATAGTTATAGTCCGGGTCCTGCTCTGTTTTTATTTTGTAATTCTTTATATCAAGTTGATAGTTGAAGCCCAGGGAAATAAAATCAGACGCCCGGTACATCAATTCCGGTTTTATGGATAAGGTCAATGCTTTATTCTCCAACAGGCTATCGCTTAGAATATAAGTGAATTTGCGGGCCTCGACGGATACCGGGAAAAGCAGCTTTAATCTGCCGAACAATAAAGCGCCATATTCCAGTCCTGCTGTATGATCCAGATAATCATTGTTTGAAGTAAGGAAGCTATTGTTAAAATCAAAATTATAGTTGAAACGGATATTATGATAAAAATTGATATTGTAATTATAATAAGCATAAAACACGTTGCGAAAATAGTCCGGTATTTCAGTCGATGGTTCATAATAGCGTTTATAGCGGGCTTCTTCTATTAGGGTAAAATTTGATGCTGTGCCCCTGTAACTCAGGGCCCAGCGTGAAAAAATTTCATGATAGCCCAGGGCACTGGTTACAAAATTTCGATCAAAAACATACCCGCTTGAGCCATCAATATCCCAGGTGTTACCGTTCCAATGATTATGCAGGTTTATTTGGTTTTCGAGATATTCTTTATCATAACGCAACTGATTGTCCAAAATGAACGCGCCATCAAAACCCGATAGCCGCACACCAACGCCAATAAAGGGTTTATTCACCTGGTCCATTAAAGTGCTGTCACTTTGATCAAAACCAAGTTCAAATTCCTGACGGTTAAAATCCACGCCGGACTGAACATAATATTGGAAATCAGGAAGCTTAACATCCGGTTCGGCCGGCGCTTTTTTTGTGGGTTTTACGGATAAGTCATCATGCGCCTGTTCCAGAAAAACCATCGCAAAGTCATAATCGCCCTGCCGGGCATAATGGTTGGCAGAATCGATTAAGGCGTAAACTCCTTTTGGCAGGGGTTGGTATGCCGCATACAATTCTATTTCCGTGCGCAACATTTCATAATTTTCATCTGCTCCCTGCGCAACTAAACAGTGGACAGCCGAAACAAGAAAGAATATGAAGAGGCAATAACTTCGAGTCATCCTGAAAATTCCATTGCAAGACCGAAAATTAGTTTCTTTTTAACAAAACAGTTAATTGATTTTGGACCATTTCGCTTAGGTTTCCGGCAAAACCATAATTGCCGTCGTTAAACGCGGTCTGTGCCTGTGAAAGCAAATCGGTGAGAACTGAGATTTTAATCCGCCATTTTTCGCTTAGCTCCGTATTTTTATCAAGACGGCCAAGGATATCTTTTAAACGTTGAATATTTTGTTCGATCTGTTGTTGATCTTCTTCATTTACGTTTGACGTCCTGGCTTGGTTCATAAGTTTTAGCGAAATATTTAGTAAATAGCGCATACGAAAAAGCGCATTACGCTGGTAGGCCTCACGGGCCATCCCGAGATATTTTCCTGCCTGCCGATGCAGCAATTTTGCAGCTTCACCAGCTTCGGACATGTGTGGTTCCTGCAAATCAAACAAGCGTTTGGCATCGGCCAGGCGCATTTTTAGTTGATCCTTGCTATCCGGGCCATCCAGCGCGGAATTTTCCCGATAAGCCTTTAAGGCCATGCGCTGAGACAGTTGCATGCTCACATTGGCCTTTTTATACTCACCGGCGTTTATCTGTTGGGCAGCGCGTTGATATAGTTTATTTGCTTTACCAATAAAAGGGTTTGTAGGCGATTGTAAATCGCTTGGGAGGGATTGCAGATACCGACCAAGTGATTGCAAATTTTCGCTGGCTTGTTGTTTATCGGATGAGGGGCCGCTATCCGCCATATCAACGACCCGAAACAAAAGCCTCTCGGCCAATCTCAAATGCGCAAGCGCTTTTTTGAAATCGCCTGCCCTATACGCGCTGCGGGCCTGATCAACATAGTTCCGGGCACTTTGGTACATTTGACCGACCATACGATTTTGGGCGCTAAGGCTGCTTGCTTGTTGTAACAAAGCCCTAATGTTTTTCTCTGCATTGCGGAAATCTTGTTCATCGTTCCGGCCCTGCCCGGAAGCAGACGCTATCTCAACGGTCTTTTGGGCAAAATACATGGAAATGCGTAAAAACTCATATCCTTTTAAAAAGCGGCCATTGCGAAAGGAAGCTTGTGCCTCGGATTGGAACTTACGTGATTTGGACAAAAAATACCGGCCTTCATCAGATGCGCTCCGGCTGACGGTATGCTCGGCTTTACGGATTAAATTATCAAGCTCCTTTTTCATTTGTGCGGCGGGTTTAAACAGCAATAACCGGGACGCCGCATCAACGTATTTCCCAGCCAATTTAAAATGGGCTTTGGCAAGATTAATAAGCAGTTTTCGTTTTGCTACCTGGGTTTCCGGAGTATTTTTAAAATCCTGATATTTATTGAATGCTAAAAGAAGTTCATTCCTTGCCTTATCAACGAGTGCCACAGCCTGTGCGTCATTATATTTTTTGGCCAGCGCGGCGACCTGTCCCATCTTCCTTTGAAGCTGCTCAATATTGAGACGAACCCGATCGGCATTTATTTGCTGTGCAAAAAGGGTAGAGAATGTCAGCAGAAGAATGATGAGTGTTGTAGTAAAGCGTTTCATGATATTTTCTTTATATTGATTGTCTATTTTACCATGTGGGAACATTTCTTTCAACAAAAAGATATATCGGCCCGCTTATGCGGGCCTCTATATCCCTAACCACCAACCAGTTAAAAAGGACTTACACGATATGGCATTCCCCAGGTGGATGATTCATATGGGTAGTTGACGTCATCACTGCTAAGGATTGTGCCGTTGTCGATTACATCGATAACCGCATGTTGATATCCCGCAAATTGTTTTACCGTCCATTTGCCTACATACACGTTGTTACCGGCATTGTCTTTGCCTTCAAAAGTGAAGGGTTTTTTTGCATGGTCACCATGGCGGTTACGGCCATATTGAAGACGAACAGACTCAGTAGCCTGAGTGTTTCTGGGAAAAAAGATTGGATTGGATGTGTTGTTCTTAACCTTTACACGTACGGTAACATCCGTTTGACGAGGCAGGGTTAGCATGCTTACGCCATTTATAAAATAAGCGGCGGGATCGGTTACAACGATGCTGTCCTGGTTCTCCGGATAGATGGTAAGCGAAACGATTGATATATCATTTGGGTTTGAAGCGCCTTCGGCCATGGAAACACTGCTTACTTTCCAGTTTCTGCGCTCATTTGTTGTATCATTACGGAATTTCACTAATTTAACAATACGTGAGATGTCATGAACCAATGGCTTGTCAAATTTCTTAAGGGTTAGCGTGTCATTTTCCATTTTGCCCGTCATGCTGACGAAGCGGCCTTCAAAATGCCGGGATACGTATGCCGTGGCTGTTGTGTCCGTATCGAAAACAACCTGGATTGTCGGTTCGCGTTTGGTGATAATACGTCCATAACGCAGTCTCATACCATCTTTGGCAAACGTTTCACTTGCACCCAGCCAGCTTGGGCTATCCGTATTGATAGCATCTTCGCTCGGGTCGCCAATTTCATCATATACCAGCTCATCTACGTTCAGGACATCGTTGATGGCCTGTTCATCGGCCGCTTGCGTGTCATTTGTACCCGTAGAATTGTTTTGACAGGCAACAGCAAACACAAAGAATAATGTTCCAAATAACAAATTTAGCTTCTTCATCGTAGTTCTCCTCTTAGTTTTCTTAAACTTAAACTTGTTTCAGCTCCGGGCCCTGGATACTAAATCAAGTTGTCTGTAATTAGTTGCCTGTTTCTAAAGCACAGCCCGTGCCAGAAAAAAAGAAAAACACCTAAAATTATTATTATTAACGTGTTGAATAAAATATTGTCTGATAGACAAACAAAATTTAATATCCGGACCGTACGCAGCGGTTCGGATATATGTACGAGATGGTACGGGTACTTTAGAAAGTGAAAAAGGGGGAGGTCGGCGCTTCTAACCGGTCATATACAAATAAGGGGCTTGATCAATGAACTTCTCATTCCCGGAGCATGAAAAACATTTCAACCCAGACATAGGTTCACAAACGGCAAAATACAGACCAGGACAATCAATTCCATAATCAAAGGATTTTTTTAAGTTTTGGGACAAGCACTGTTATCAAATCAGCATAGCTTCCTTTAAAGCTACATCCGGCCGCATGGTAATGGCCGCCGCCATTAAATTGTTGTGCTACGGACCGGACGTCGGCATTGTTTTTGGAACGCAAACTAAGCTTAAATATACCCGCTTCCATCTCACGTATATAAACGCCTACCTCAGTTCCGCGTACAGAAACCGAATAAGCGGCCAGTTCCTCGAGTTCGGCCTTGTCAACTGAACCCATATCTGCTAAACTTAAATGAATAATGGTGATTTTACCATTCTCGTACTGCATTATATTTTTTAGACCCTGCCCCAAAACCTGTAGGGTTTTACATTGATTGTTCATAAAAATATTGTTGGTCACTTTTTTGGGCTGGACGCCGAGAGAGATAAGGTGTGCACAGGCCTGCAAATCAAAGGCCCGGGTATTCGCATAGGAAAGCCTCCCCGTATCATAAACGATGCCCGTATAAATGGCCTCCGCAAGGGACAGGTCAATCTCAACAGGCGCTGCCACGGCCAGTTCATAAACCATGGCCGAGGCGGAAGAACTGCCCGTATCCACAAAATTCAGGGTATAATCATCCTCCGCGGGATGGTGATCAATCTTAAGGGCCGGCTTATCGGAAACCACCAAACCGGCCACATCCCCCAAACGTCTCTGACCGGGAACATCAAGCATGATAATCGATTTTATTTTTTCGCCCGCCCTTAGCCCCGCATCTTTGAAGGACTCAATTTTATCCCAGTTTTTTAAAAAAGCATAGCGTTCATCAATCGGTGCATCATGGAGAATAATACGATATTTTTTTTTCAGGGCATCCAGCAATATAGACATGGCCAAAACTGCCCCATAGGCATCGCCATCGGCATGCAAATGACAGGTCAAAAGGTAATTATCATGCGTCTCAATAAACTCTAAACTTTGGCTTAACACTTCAGCGGGCTCAGACATTGTCCACTCCAAAAACTGATTTTAATTTTATGATATTTTTAAAAAACAAAACAACACTCATGGCAAGAAAAACACCTAACAAGGCCCCAATTAATACATCAAAAGGATAATGGACGCCTACCGCAATTCTTGAGTAACCTACGAGACCAGCCATGCTATATAATGCAAACCGGTAGCGACGATAGAAAAAACCGAATACCGTTGCAAGTGAAAAAAAATTGGCCGCATGGTTGGATGGCATACTATAGGAGCCGCTCTTATTTACCAGTAGATGAACATTTTCCAGGGCATTGCATGGCCGGATACGTTGAACATTCTTTTTTATAATCCGGTGAGCGATCAAATCGGACATAGCCACGCTTATCACAGCCATCAATAAAATCCACTTGTCCCGTTTGGCGCCTTTTACCGATATCCCGAGAATGAGAATTATCCAGAGGGGCAGCCAGCTCCATTTATTTGTTATAAACGGCATAACGATATCAAAAACTGGATTTGCCAGGGTTTGGTTAAAAAAGTAAAACAAATGCGTATCAAGGTTTATCAAAAATGCAATCATAAATAATTCGCTTTATACACGGACAAAATCTAAATTATAATATTATTCGTTACAACAAAAGGAGAAATGGATATGAAGTATTTTATACTGTTATTTACAATTGTTGGCCTGGCGCTGTCTTCCTGTGGCAATAAAGCCGAGAAAAAAGCAGATCCGTCCGCCCCGTTGACAAAGGTGGCCAACCCCAACGGTTTAACTGATTTCCAAATGGAAAACGGAATAGGACCGGTTACCGAAAAGCTGCAACTTGGCGAAATTGACGAGGCAAAGGCTAAAAAAGGAGAAGCCGCATTTAAGATAAAATGTGCCGCCTGCCACAAACTCGATGCCCGTTTTATAGGGCCAGCGCAACGCTATACTGCAGATCGTCGTTCGCCGGCATACATTCTTAACATGATGATGAACCCTGATACAATGCTGGCCAAACACCCCATCGCTCAAAAAATGTTGGCCGAATATAAAGCACCAATGGCCAATATGCACATTACCATGGCGGAAGCTATGGACATCCTTGAGTATATGCGTTTGGTAACAAACGAAGGACACGAAAAAAACATACCGGAAGTCCCGGTATTTGCAACAAAATAACCATCTGCTTCTTTCAATTCACTTTGGGTAAAGGCCATGCGTCGTTCATGGCCTTTTTTGCCCGTCTAAATACAGACCGTTTTCTTCTGTCTATCATTTTTCCATTCATCCTACTTCCCCAAACCGGACAACCCGGAACGAAAAAAGAATGAGACTGTCTTTTTCGTAATTAACAAACCGGCATCCCCTGATGGTCAATCAATGATGAACAGGAATTAAATATCCACGCCCCATTAAAAATATTGTTAAAAATAACTTGAAAGTATGATTTCCATTAACGATCTTGTTTTATTCTTTCCAACATACTTCTTTACCATACACATGCGGGGTTTAAAATGAAAATATCTGCGCATAAATTAAAAGATGCCGAATACATTCCTTCGCCCAATCACAGCGGTCTTTTTGGAAAAAAATACCCGGACAGTATCATTATTCATTACACGGCAACAGCAACGGCAAAACAAGCTGTAAATACGTTGACCAACCCGCGTGTAAAGGCCTCGGCCCATCTCGTTGTTGGACGTAACGGCGCCATTTTTCAACTGGTGGATTTTAACACCATTGCCTGGCATGCCGGTGCAAGCAGCTACGCGGGCCGTAACGGTTTCAACAAATATGCCATCGGTATCGAAGTGGTCAACGCCGGTTGGTTGCGTAAATCCGGTGAAATGTTTATCTCGGGTTTCGGCAAACTTTATCCCGCTTCGGAAGTGCTGACCGCCCATCATCGCAACAGTCAAACAGCTTACAAATACTGGCATACATACACCGGGAAGCAAATAGAAACCGTGGAAGAAATATGCCGCACATTGATCGATGACTATCCAATAGAAACAATTTTAGGCCATGAAGAGATCGCCCCCGGACGGAAACAAGACCCCGGTCCGGCATACCCATTGGACGATCTGCGCAAACGTTTGCTCGGTATAGGGGCTTCACGGGATTCCAACGCGGGGCTGGAAAACAGTTTCCCCTTTGAAGCGCGGGTTGATGCCACGCATCTGAACATTCGTGCTTTTCCCGACACCTCGGCCAAAAAAGTGGCCCTGCCATTGGAAGGGGGAAAAACGCTCACGGTATTGGCCACCCAGGATGGCTGGCACCGGGTGCGCACGGATATAGAGGGCTGGGTATTTAGCAGCTATGTGAAACCCCTTCCGCAAAAAGACAATCAATAGGAGCCCTCAATGAAACGTATTATATTTTTGATCATTGGACTACTTCTGATTGCCCTGGTGGTGTACTTAAATGACAGTGGATTGGTAACCTGGCAGCCCCTGGCCATTATACTGGCCGCAATCGCCGCCCCATTTAAATTTATGATGGGGCTGTTCAACGATAAAAACATCCATGCCAAACATCAGGAGTTGCGCGAGAAAGAAAAAAAGTTTCAACAGGATCTTGATATAAGTGTCAGGGAACATCAAAAAAAGATAAAATCCCTTGATGAAAAACTGGCCCGGCTGGAAAATGACATCGACACCCTGGACAAAAAACGTTCCGAAGTGGACAACCTGGTCAACAATATGGATGCCGATGCCATCCGCAATGCCGTTTGGAAATATGCAGGAAAATAAGATGAAAATATTTTCAACATTCTTCCTAACCTTTTTTGTTCTCGCCTGCAGCCTGGTAAAAACCAAATGTCTGCCAGACGCTCAATATGTCAACGATTCGAATCATCCGGAATATCTTATCCAAAGGGTCGGGCCCGGCCATAAAGCAACCTTCTCCAATACCGACTCGGTAACGGTGCTGCACAATCAACATGATTTGGAACAATATCTGACAGATTTGGCCTGGCAGTTCCAGCGCATACGTATCAATGCCCGCATAGATTCCATAAGGGCTCAATTGAAGGCCATTGACAAAAGGATAGAGAAAAAATGAAAGCAACAACTCAATATATTGTTATGCTGATACTTGCCCTACCCTTGTTTGTCCCGGCCCAACAGGTGAAATTCCCTGTTCTCCTGCGCCCCGGTGATAACTTTACCGTGCAAGATAATTATGATGGGGTTAAGATCGATTCATTATGGCTGGTTAAAAACCGTCAATTGTTGCGGCTGATAAACAATTCAATAAAACAAAAAATTGACAGCTCCCGCGCGGCGCTCTTAAGCCAGGAGGTCGGGTTGTTAAAGGAAAAGAGCCTCCAGCTCGACTCACTTGTTGTGCTGCAAAAATCCGCTTATGAGCGGTATCGGGTTTTATGGGAAAAGACAGACCATAAGCTGGAACAAGCGGAAATAAATAGTGCCCGGAACCTAAAATTGGGATTTTTAGCGGGGGTGGGCGTGTCCGCGGCAATTGTTATATTTTTAGGCAGATAAGATTATTTTATGATCCTTATCAACGGATAATAAATATTGGGATTAGACAGGATCCGTTTATAAAATTTTATTTCTGTTTTGAAACATAAAACAGATAAAGTATATCTTGGGAAGTGGAGGAAAAATGGAAATCACGGAAAAAGCCCTTATTGCATTAAGTTCGGCATTGTACCAACATGTATATGAGCTGACACTGGCCTGGTTTGGTTTTATAATGCTTTTGTTTATTGCCTTGCTGTTGCGCTATACCTTTGGCATAGGTTTTACGGCTGAAAACCCCAATCCATATAGATTGGAAACATTTGCCATGCCACGCGGCGTTTTCCGGGGCATTATCTCACTTTCACTTTTGTTTCTGGTGATGCTGTTGGAAGTCATTGATCTGCGCCTGCCGGTAATGACCGCCGCCGGTAATTTGATTGCACAGCAGGCGGGCGACAAAGTTTTTTTTCCCATCGAAAGGCATCATGAATTGATGGTGGCCTTCCAGATGATGCTGGCCTTTTATTTCGGCAGCAAGGTGATGCACCATGTTACCAAAGCAGATGAACGCAAGGCACAATTAAATGCTTTGTCCGGCACAGTTCAAAACCCGACCGCCGTTGAAAATGAAGCATCCGATGAAGTTTTTGACCAACCCGGCAGTGTCGGATGAAGAGCGCGCGTACCAACCAACGACAACCCATGCTTTTTGCAAATATTGGGGAAGCCATTGTTTTTTGGATAAGTGCCTCGGCTGTCATTGCCTTGCTAGCGCTGTCATTGTTTCGTTTTGTTGATTTTAACAGCGCCCGGGTGGCAAGTAATGCACTTCAAAAAAATCACATGGAGATTATTCGGGAAATCAGTCAGTTAAAAAATGAAAACGCTTCCCTGCGTGATATGAACCGACAGCTCATGCGAAGAATCGATTCCCTGGCCCGCAGGTTATATATCCCAGAAGCAGCGGGCCCCAAACCAGGCATAATAAAAATTACCCCGCTCGATCAAAACAGCCGATTATTTTTAAACAAATCCAAATAACGGCATTTATTCGGGGTTTGCCATAAAATCGATATATAACCAGATTGATCGCGAATAATGGAAGATAATCGGAACGGTTATAAGTGTAAGAATAGTTAGGGTTATCGCTATGTCGGGAATTGGCTTATTCAGTGCAACCATAATAAGCAAGGTGGGCGCAACGATAAAACTGTAAAAAATACTGGCAATGACTGCCGCATTTGTGAAATACCCATCTTCACGTTCATATTTGAAGCCACAATTTGGGCAGGTTTCGTTCATCTTAAAAGGCGCATTGAACATCTTCCCTTCCGCGCATTTGGGACACTTTAAGGTAATCATTGATATGAAACCCATCATATACCTCGCTCTTTATTATTTTATTTTTTCCTGATATAACGAAAAAGGATTCTGTTATCAGGTTTAATTTAAGTGATAAGCAACGCCAAGCAAAACAGCATTGTTCAGGATCAGTTCCAATGATAAATCATATCTATCGTCTATTTGGTAAGACGCCCCAATTAAAGGGTTAATAAGAAAACCCTTTATTGTTTCATTATGGTCTGGATGAGTATAAATATCCGTATCCAACTGTTGATTATAAACAACAAACGATCCGGCCACATAAAATTTGTAGCTATAAACAACATAGCGATAGCCGAGGTTTAAACCACCATTTATTTCAAATTTGCCTTTTGTAAGAATTGGGACTGTGGCCTGCAGCGACGCATTATAATAATGGGCATTTTTATAGGCATCCACATGATACGCTCCATTGACCGAAAGGCCATAAATTGCCTTAACGCCTAGCCATATTTCTTTATCGCCCGATGGTTGTTGCAAATTGAAAAATGCCAGACGACCGCGTACATTTAGGGATGAAAGAAATCCAGCCTTATCTTTTAAATGGTATTTAACGCCGTAAAAAAGATTAAACACCGCGGGAATGTACATATTCTGGGTATAGTGAAAATCAAAAGGATCGGTTATATCGACCGCATTTGGAAAGTAATGGATGGCATCGATTAACAGGCCAAGATATGATTTGCTTGCCAAGGGTATTGACTTTATACCATCCGTGGATTGAATTTTCATCATCATTTGTAAAAACTCAATCAGGTCAAGCGATGACGTAGAATTAAGGCCATCAAGATATGATGCGCGAAAGATGTACTTATATTTCAGGGCTTTCCGCTTAAACTTTTTGCGTTTATCCCTGCTTAATTCATCCGATGAGTTATATTTATCTTCAAAATTGTCAATCTGCTTCCGCAGCTCTTCGTTCTTTAACCGCAGGTAATCTTCCATTGGTTGATACTTAGTATGCCTGTTTTCTGAAAAATATAAGTATTGAAAAAATTCCGCTTTGTTCGCATCATATTGCGGTGGAAAAGCCACAGTATCGTACGCCTTGACTTCGTTTATAAACGGTTTATAGATTCCGATGAGCGCGGCCATTTGGTCCTCATTCAATCCCATGTTTTGTTTTATTTTTTTTATGGCATCTTTTGCCCAAATGGATTGGGCCTGCATATCCCGGGCATACAAGGCTTGTTCCAGGTTTTTCAGGTTGGAGTCCGGGTCGGCGATACGCTTTTCAAAAAACAGATGCAGAAACTCAAGATGAACTGCGGCCAGGTACGGGTCCAAACGAAAATAGGCATCCAGCTTCTTGCTTTCCGCTTCCTGCATCCTGGGATTATTGCGGATAATTTCAGGTAAATATTTTTTGTACAGACCAAATAAGCCTTGTGCATTTATGCCCTGAACCAAAACGAAACAAAACAAAATCATACATATATATTTCATGTTTAACACCATTATTCTCAGAGATGGGATTAAAATAATTACTTAGAGTAAACCGATGGACAAAGGCTATTCCCATATTTCCAATATGTTCTGTACCCTTTTGTTGGCTTAAGACTTTTCAATTACATAACCTTCATCCGCCAATTTTTGTATTAAGTCTTTATTTGGTTTCCAAAAAACATATTTGAGTATGTAATAAATAGCGCTGACCCCATCTTTCCAGGTTATTTTTTTACCATCAGCATATTTACGCCCCCGATATGAAATACCAACTTCATATATGCGGCAATGCAAACGGGACAATTTTGCGGTAATCTCGGGTTCAATCCCAAAACCGTTCGCCGTAATTTCCAATGACTTAAAAATCGGACCGCTGATCATTTTATAACATGTTTCCATATCCGTTAAATTTAAATTTGTCAACATATTAGAAAGAACGGTTAAAAATTTATTGCCGATGGAATGCCAAAAATATAACACACGATGGGGCTCGCTGCCGATAAACCGGCTGCCATATACAACATCCGCTTCCCCATTGAGAATTGGCTTTAGCAATTTTGGGTAGTCGTCCGGATGATATTCCAAGTCTGCATCCTGAATAATCACGATATCACCGGTTATATGTTTCCTGGCCGTATTAATGCCGCCGGATTTACCAATATTTTTTTCATGATAAATAACTTGTATTTGTGGATTTTGTATGGTTTTTAAATATTCCCGGGTCCCATCGTTGGAGCCGTCATCAATAATAATAACCTCTTTTTCGAGAGGACCAATATCTACTTTCATTACCTGATCAATAATTATCGCAATGGTTTTAATTTCATTATATACAGGCATGACTATGGATAATTTCATTTATTTTTCTCCTCTTTGTCCAGATTTGTTGCATTAAACTTTAAGATGTATGTTGAAGGCTTCTTTAGTCCATAGACAGCTTGAAAATCTGTTCGGTTTTTATTGATAACAGGGCTCATGTTCCGTCTCGTCGTACTGGTCCAGAAAAAGCCGTCATAGATGAGATAATCAACGCCGTCAGAAAAAAATCTTTGATAAACATTCTTTTTATTCGACGTCCTGGGAATCCCGACCGTTTTTTTCCCACTCCACAGATAAGCCAAATAGGGTTTTCGACAGGCAATAACCGCATCGGACGGAACGTTGTGTTTTAACCAAAACAGCGTGTATTTATAATTGACCCAATCCGGTGTATATTGGGTTTGCGGGTTGCTGTACTTTATTTGTTTTGATGTTAAAAGCACCAAAAAAATTGCAATGCACCCGGTAAAAAGTCTAGCCTGCCGTTTTTGAAGTTTAGTGACCCTTTTTATTATGTTGTCGAAAAAAACTACAAAATAAAATAAAATCAGCGGTATTATACCGAATATAAATCGCTCGCCCATCCAAACTTCGGGCCATAACAAAACAAGACTTAGGGTGCCTAAGAAATACCAACCCTTTAAATCCCATTTTTTCCAAAAATTTAAAATAAAGCCGCCCAGTACGCTCAGGCTGAGCAAGGCCCCCACAAAATCCATGGTGTCTGTTTTATGATATTTGAAACCCGGAATTAATGTTTCCGGGATAAAGGTAAAAAAATAACCTTTAAAATTTAAGGGGACCCGTTCAAAAATAATATCAGAAATAGTTACTTTGCCAAGTTGGGGCGAGTATGGGTTTTTCATTTGCAAGGAATTTAGATATGAAGACCCACCGTGCATATTGGTCCATACCTGCCAGGGCATAATAATCAGGATAGATGCAAAAAAGGTAATATACATCCATTTGTATTCCCTTTTTATTAACAGATAAATAATTAGGGACAGCAACAAAACAATCCCGATGGAACGGATATAATAGGCGGTCCCCCAGGAGATTAGACCATATAAAAAATGGGATGTCTTCGCTGATTTATCAAATTGTTTGAAAAATAAAAAACCCAACACGACAAATAACAAAAACGGCGTTTCCGAAAGTATGAGGCTGCTGTATTCAAGAATTTTTAAATTTAAGGCCATAAGAAGAAGTATCGAGATCAATAAATAGGGTTTGCAATCGTCCAGCCATTTCGAAAGTAAAAACAAAGTAGCGATAGAGAGTAAGAAAACGACGATTTTATACCCAATATAATTGAGGTAAAACAGATGATAAAAAAGCGCTAACAAAGCAGGAAAACCAAACGGGTATTTTTTGTGCGCATGGGGGTGTGGGTTGTTTATTGTTTTATATCCATCACCCTGGGCCAATGATTGTGCCAGTACAACAAACTCAGCGTTGTCACCGGTTGTGGATAACCCGGAGCTGAAATGAACAGTCCCCAACGATATATACAATATTAGAGACAATAACAACAATATCTTCTTATGTGCCGCAATCCAGTCAAATAAATTGTCATCTGAACCCGCTCTCCGCTTATTTTTGTACGGTGTCTTCTGGTCTTTATGCTGTTTATTTTTTCTGCCCAATTCTTTTTGCCCTATTTAATTTAATAAACATAATTTCCACCAACGGGTCATTATGAATAAAGTATATTAATAATTAGTAAGTTTACGTTCAATCTTTTTTACAGACTATCGAAAGTACAACGTCCATCTTTGTCCCTTTAAAGTAAAATACTTTACACAATTCCCGATATTTTACAGAAATATAACTTTAGCTATTTATACCCTGTCCCTCTCATCGCCGGAGGATAAAGAGATAAAACGTATAATTATATTCCCGATTTGACCGCGAAAGATATTTCAGCAGGATTCAATCGTCCCTATTTAAAAACATTGTCAAGCGGAACGATTTTAACCTTTTCCGCTTTAAAGGGCAATATATAGTTTTCGATCAGCTTATCTTCCTGCAATATTTCCGTCGGCTTTTTCGCATCGTAAGTGATTGGGGAAACAGTATTGCTTACCAACTGTTTCTTCAGACTATCCGCATCCCTGGTTATAAAAACAAAATCAATATTTTTATCCCGCAGATAACGCTGGATCACCCGGTTTACATCGGATAGGGTTAATTTTTTCAATCCGTCTTTCACATATTGCGTAAACTCCGGGATGTGGTAATATTTACTGTCCATCAGATATCCCAATTGCCGGCCCTGGGACTTGACCAGAATATTGACATATTTCATCAGAAAGTTACGCGTGGCTTCAAAATCTTTTTCGGTCATTCCCCCGCTAACCAGCTTATGCAGTTCGAACATGGCCGTGCGGATGGCAAAGTGCGCGTTCTTTGGAACCACCGGTCGTATCCAGACCTGAAATATTTGTTGCTGGCGGTCCAGATTAGCACGGGGATAAAACTGAAACATACCACCTGGGAAATATTCGATATAGGCATAATCACCATAATTCATCCCACGTATTTCCCGGATACGCTGATAAAGATGGCTGCTGCTGTTGCGGTGTTCGCCAAAATAGGAACGCACCAGCCAGAGCGCTACAAAATCATTATCGGCCCGTGTTACGTCAATGGGAAAGCCAAAGGAGATGGCTGTGGCCCGGGTTTCCTTTTGTATAATTTTGGCATTAAGTCCCTTTATTTTTTGCGGCTGCGGCAGGTTATAAGTCACTGCCGGCCCCTCGGGTAAAACCTGCAGGACGCGCAATAAACGGTCATGAAATGCATCGCTGTAATTTCCGGCGAGACCGATGGTTAAATTGGCCAGAGTATAATGTTTTTTATAGAAGTCCTTTAAATCTTTCAGGGTAAGTTTCTCCAGGGCGTCAATATGCCCAATGTTTAAGGCGCCATACGGATGGTTGTTATAAATCATTTCGTATAACGCCTCCTTGCCCAACTCTTCATCGTTATTGCCACGCAGCCCAATTTTGATTGCATTTATCAAGTTGAATTTTACACGTTTAAAATCATTCGTATCCCAGGCAGGCTGTAAAAGCTGTCCGCTAATGATGGCAAAATAGGGGGATAAATTATCCTTGTGCACGGTTCCACGAAAGACGGTTATCTCCTTATCCACCTGATTGCCAAAACCGGCAGCCAAGGGAAAAAGCGCCTTTTGAATATCACTGTATTTCATCTGTTTGCTGCCTTCATTGGTGATCATGGCAGCGGTCAGGGCTGCCAGTCCTTCCTTTCCCTTTGGATCGGAGGCGCTTCCCGCATGGAACATAAAGCGCAGATCTACAATGGGTGAATTGTTTTTCAGCACGACTTCTACAATCTTTGTCAAGGGCTTTTGCATTTCCTTTAACCAGCTATCTACGGAACCGGTTTTACTCTCAACCTGCGGCAAATCGCCATGCGCCAGCGAAACCGTAACCATGCGCCCATCCGTAAAGTAGCGGTTGGCCATGCTCTTCAAGTCCGCCGGTTTAAGCGCATCATACAAGTGATATACCTTATTTACGGCTTCCGGGTCATGCGTACGGGCGACATAGCTGACCAACGCCGAAGCGATGGCCTCGGAGTTATCCAAACCGGCGGCAAAACCATATTTCAGGTTGCTTTTAATATCGTTTAACCGGGAGGCATCCACAAGGTCGTTGCGCATTTTGGTGCAGGTTTTCTGAATTTCATCGCGTACATACCAAATGTCCTTAACGTCACGGACCCGGGCCAGGATGGTCAACAGAAAGGGGTCTTTGTGATCCGGGAACGAGGCGGCCAGCACATCGGCTTTTTGCTCCTGCACCACCAGTTTTTGATAAAGGGCGGAACTCCGTGAAAAGGCATAGGAAGAAATCAGGTCCATCGCCGCCATATCTTTTTTATCCGTGGAAAAAGCCGGTCCATGGAAGGCAACGGTTATCCAGGGCGAGGTGGCTGTTTTCCAGGGCACATGTGCGTAAAGCGCCTTTGTGTGTTCCGGCTCAACGGGAATCGAAGACTTATAATCTCCTTTTTGCCAGGCCCCCCAGTACTTTTCAACAAGTTTAAACACATTATCCGCTTTAACATCGCCCGAGACAATAACCGTTGTATTTTCCGGGCGGTAAAAACGTTTAAAAAAGGTTTGGCTGTAATCAAACATATTGGGCATATTCTCTACATCCTCGATAAAACCCATGGTTGTGTGCTTATAGGTGGATTTATCGAAGGCAAGATTGCGTTGCACCTCAAACAATTTGTTCACCGGACTCGAGCTGTTCTTATTATATTCCCCAAGCACGGCGCGGGATTCGGTCTTAAAGCCTTCGATAGAATATTTAAGATGTTGAAAGCGGTCGGCTTCCAGCATAAGCATGGTCTCAAGGTCTTCTTTTGAAAAGGTGGTATGATAATTTGTAAAATCATCGGAAGTATAAGCATTTTGGTCGCCGCCGATATTTTTCAGGATTTCACCGTATTTCTCACTGGGAAATTTTTCCGTACCACGAAACATCATGTGTTCGAAAAAATGCGCAAAACCGCTGCGATGGGGTTCCACCTCATTTCGGGAACCTACCGAAACGGGAATTTGCAGCGAGACGATGTTCGGGTAAGATGTTGGAATAACGATTACCCGCAGACCATTGCCCAATATTTTCATCTGATAGGAATAGGGAAATATTTTATCGGCGCTACCCGCCATGGATTGGGCTGTTATCATAAACAAGGCTCCTATCATTAAAATTAATTTTCGCATTTTTCCTCCTGAGCATAGGCGTTCTGGTTTTGATTCTATTTTAGATTGGGTGAGAACCGATTTCCAAAGATAAGACATCTTTTTTTAAATTTAAAAATTTTCTGCAAGTTTCTTTTTTCCCGGATGTCTATATCTTAAACAAGGAAACTTTAGACATACCACTCAAACAATTATCCGAAGGAGGATATTATGAAATCACTTAAACCAATGCTGGTAACTTTACTCAGTATTTTCATCCTGGCCGGCAGCGCCCTGGCGCAAGGCCATGACAACGATGGCCCCATGCACGGACGCATGCAGGGACATAAGATGATGGGGCAACGGATGGCGCCGGGCATGAACATCCCCGGATTGACGGACAAGCAAAAAGCCGAGATGAAGAAAATCCATTTGGCACAGATGGATGCAACAAAGGATATCCGCAATCAGATCATGGAAAAAAAGGCACATTTGCACACCTTGCAAACCGCCGACAAAGCCAACATGAAGGCCATCAATGCCACGATCGATGAGATCAGCGCTTTGAAAACCCAAATCGCCAAAAAACGGGCGGCCACGCATCAAAAAGTCCGTGCGCTTTTAACCCCGGAACAACGCACCATGTTTGACAACCGTCCCATGGGAAAAAAAGGGGGACCGGGTCACGGGATGAATAAAGGCAACTGTCCCAACTGCCGCAGGCATTAAACTTAAAAACGGGAAAGACAATTTGTCTTTCCCGTTTTTTTATAAAAATGTTTTTGACAGAACTTTTCCTGTTTTAGCCGGTGGGACACCCAAAATATTTTTTAACAAAATTCTGTTTGCACATCACTCACACATTTTTCAAAATAAACCCTATAAATAGAGAAATTCAGAGCTTTTTATAAAGGGTAGCGAAAACACACGCGGATGCCTCTTTTTTGTAAGGGGCGTAGCCCTATAATCTTCGTAGCTGATCAAATGGTGAAGATACAAAAAGGGGCAGGGCCCTGACATTTATATATTATCATACCATTCAAAAGATATTTCGGCTTATAAACGTCGCTTTTTTTCCAATTCGGCCCAGAATTTTCTTCTATTGGGTTTTGCCTGACTTTTACCGAAAACACATATTGGGCGTGTTTATTTGCCCTGTTTTTTTAGATGTCAGGGCTACGCCCCTGATATTTTCAATTAATGGTTTTTTCTACGAAGATTATAGGGCTACGCCCCTGTCCTGTTTTCGACAATGGGACGCCCATTCCCCAAAATCAACCCTTGTAAATAAAGGGGTTAAGAGCTTATTTAAGGTTCAACAGTTAAATCTATGGGTAATTTTAGGCATTGGTAATTCACCAAG
>CAYWBI010000065.1:0-18808 GCA_964456445.1 uncultured Calditrichaceae bacterium | reverse complement strand
GGGAAACAAATTTACTTATCGGTTTCGCAAAGTTCAATAAGAATACCGTTACTGCTGGCAGGATGCACAAAGGCAATTTTTTTGTCTTCCGCCCCATCGCGGGGCTGCGGATCAATCAAACGGAAGCCACGTTGTTTGAGTTGTTCAAGGCTGGCGGCGAGATTTTCCACCCGATAGGCAATGTGATGCAAACCGGGGCCGTGTTTTTCTATATACCTGGCAATTGGGGAACCATCCGCGGTTGGTTCCAGATATTCGATGGTCGAACCGCCAATATGATAGGCCAGAACACGAACCATTTGATCATCAATGTTTTCGGTAAACTGCGGCGTCAGATCAAAAGCCAGTTTTAAAGTGTTCTCCACGGCTTTCAAATCTTTGACGGCAATACCGATATGATCGATTTTCTTTAACATGCTCTTTTTCATTTTATAGATCCGACCCGCTTCAAAAACAATTTTGAATATTCAAAATACATCATAAGTGTCCGGTTAAATTCCAAGTCGAGTTGATGAGCCCCCAGCTTAAGCTGGGGGATTTGAAAAACCCGATATTTAGCGGGCTTTAGCCCAAATAAACCAACATCTTGGGCTGAAGCCCATTTAAGCCAAAAAATCTTGGTATCCACGAGCTTAAGCTCGTGGCAATTAAATGAATTTGAAGTCCAATAATTTATAAAAACATCTGGATCACGGTTTGCGATGCCTTACTTAATACAATCCTTTCTAACCGGACACTAATGAAAATACATAAAAGATCATTTCCAAATTTTAAAGCCCTTCAGCCCGTGCCCGGACTTAAAACCTGAGCCCCGGGACATTGTTTCAACGCATACTGTAGTTGGGCGATTCCTTGGTAATGATCACATCATGTGGATGGCTTTCCTGTAAGCCTGCCGGACTGATACGTACAAATCGCGCTTTTTCCTGCAGCTCAGCGATTGTGGCGCAACCGGTGTAGCCCATGGCCGAACGCAGGCCGCCCACCATCTGAAATACACTGCTTCGCAATGTTCCCCGATAAGGGACACGCCCTTCGATACCTTCCGGTACTAATTTATCAACCGCCA
The DNA here is from genome assembly GCA_964456445.1 of uncultured Calditrichaceae bacterium. GTDB lineage: Bacteria > Calditrichota > Calditrichia > Calditrichales > J004 > CAYWBI01. The sequence goes on along the minus strand of CAYWBI010000065.1, from coordinate 17,739 downwards.
GTCCTTCCTGAAAATAGCGGTCCTTACTGCCCTGTTTCATAGCTCCAATCGAACCCATGCCGCGCACCGTCTTATAGCTGCGGCCATCGAGTAAAATCACTTCACCGGGACTTTCATCGGTACCCGCGAACAAGCCACCGATCATAACGCTGTCCGCGCCTGCTACGATTGCCTTTACGATATCCCCCGAATATTTAATACCACCGTCTGCGATTATGGGCACACCGGCTTCTTTCGCTGCCCTAACCACTTCCATGATGGCATAAATTTGTGGCACTCCAACACCGGTTACCACACGGGTGGTGCATATCGATCCCGGCCCGATACCTACTTTAATCGCATCCGCCCCGGCGGCAATCAAATCCTTTGCCGCCTTGTAAGTCGCTATATTTCCGGCGATGACATCTACCTGAGGAAAATTCTTTTTAAATTTTTTCACCGCGTCCAGAACGCCCTGAGAATGTCCATGGGCGGTATCGATCACAATAACATCCACATTTTTTTCAACCAGTGCAGCGGCCCTTTTAAAACCATCGGCGCCAACACCTGTTGCCGCTCCGACCCTCAGACGTCCACGTTCATCTTTACACGCGTGGGGAAAAAGCTTTTTTTTCTGAATATCTTTTACTGTAATCAATCCGGCAAGGTTTCCTGCGTTATCCACAATCAATAGTTTTTCGATGCGGTTTTTCTGCAGTATTTTTTCGGCTTGTTCCAGTGATGTTCCCCTTGGTGCGGTAACAAGGTTCTCATGGGTCATAAAGGCATGGACAGGTTGTTTAAAATTTGTAACAAAACGTATATCCCGATTGGTCAGAATTCCTACCAATCTGTCTTTTTCAGTAATCGGAATGCCGGATATATGATAGCGGTGCATCAGATCCACAGCGTCTTGCAGTGTGTTTTGTGGCCCAAGCGTTACCGGCTTAAAAATCATCCCACTCTCACTGCGCTTTACACGGTCAACCTGTTCGGCCTGATCGCCTATGGACATATTTTTATGGATAATACCGATACCGCCTTCCCGGGCCAGGGCAATGGCCAGGTTTTGCTCTGTAACGGTGTCCATCGCCGCCGATATGATGGGTATGTTCAAGGTTAAGTTTCTGGTTAGCCGGCTCTCCGTATGCGCATCCCTGGGCAAAACAGTGGAGTGGGCCGGCAATAGCATAACATCATCAAAGGTTAGGCCTTCGCCTACAATTTTATCTTTCACGGGTTTACCTTTTGTTTTCATAATTTAAGATTTTAATGATTCTTTTTTGATGTCGGCTGGCGCCTCCCGGCGTGGATAAAAACACACTGCATATATCCTTTGCCAGGGTTATACCGATGATTTTGCTGCCAAGGGTTAGATAGTTGGCAAAATTATGTTCACGGGCGCTGGCCGCTTCGGTGGGATTATTGCACTTTGCTGCCAGGACACCTTTGACACGGTTAGCGGCCATCGCGGAACCAATCCCTACACTATCCAGCATGATAGCGCAATCGGCTTTTCCACCGGCCACTGCCTGGGCGGCTTTGAAGGCGTAGTCGGGATAATCACAGGCCTGGCTATTGGCCGGGCCAAGGTCGCTTACCATAAAACCTTTTTCACGCAGGAAATCCTTTAATTCCTCTTTCATATAAAACCCACCGTGGTCGGAAGCGATAGCTACTTTATGGAACGGCCATTTCTGCACCATACCCAGAGAATCCGACGGTGCTGAGCTTGGTGCACCGGTATCGATCAGCCTTACGCCAAGTTCTTTTGCCATGTCACGCGCCGCGGGCGTAAGAACGGTGTTTGCAGAAAGATAAATGGACTTGCTACCGCGCGCAGCTTGCTTAACTTGATCTTCACGTATCAACTGCTTCATTTCAAATGGCTTTCCCTGTTTATAGATTAAAAAATTGTATCTAAAATCAGCTTAGTTTTTGCAGGGAAATGTAGCACATTTCAGACAAATTATCAAAAGACAATCTACACGTCCGGTTAGGGATTTGTTTATTGAAGAGGTCATTGCAGCTTATGAGCGGGGAAAATTGTCTAATTTGTGAGGCACGGCCCGCATCTATTTAAGTATGAGGCACAGGAACCGATTATGCCAGAAAGGGAACATTCAATAGCATCGATATCTTTTTCATCTTTATTTAGTTCAATATTGGTGTTAAGAAACGATAATAGATGCATAATTCAAACAGTGCGTATGACATGATAAAAAATTTCGGAAAAAGCAGGCAATCGCTCAAAGAAACTCTTCAGCGCAGTGGAAAATTATCGCCGGCACGCCATATCACTTTTCTTGCCCTTTCGGTTTTTTTGGGCGAACTGTTGATCATGTTCTCCTTTATGATGGTTCCAAAATTGCCGGATTTATATGAATCCATAATTGATGCAACACTGTTAACTATTCTGCTCGCCCCCGCTCTTTACCTTTTTTCATTTTTGCCGCTCTCTAACCAAATCCATAAACTTAAAAAGACCGAAGCGGACCTGACCCTTATCCAGAAGAAACTGAAAGAACAGGTTCTGGAACGTAGCCAGCAGTTAGATCAAAGCAAGGAAAAATTCAGGACCTTGTTCAATACGGCTCCGGATGCAATTATGTTATTGAATGAAAAAGGTTTTGTCGATTGCAACCAATCCGCCTTAAACTTGTTTAAAGTTTCTTCTATCGAAGAATTTATAACTTATCATCCTTCCCAACTATCGCCCATATATCAATATGACGGCACATTGTCAACGACTTTGTCCAATGAAAAGATCAAAGCCGCCTATCTAAACGGGGACAACCGGTTTGAGTGGCAACATAAACGGACAGACGGCAGCATTTTTGATGCGGAAGTACTTTTAAAACGTGTTCAGATTGAAGGAAAAACACTTCTGCAGGCCACCGTACGGGATATTAGCGCCCGTAAAAAAAATGAACGTTTTCAACGGACATTATTTGAAATTTCCTATGCTGCAAATAATACATCCAGTTTAAAGGAATTGATCGAGTCCATCCGCGATAAAATCCATCCTATCATTGATACAACAAATTTTTTTATGTCTTTATACGACGGGGAAACCGGTCTGTACACCATCCCGGTTATCTATGGCGAAGAATACGAACAGGGGTCGCTAACAGCGAGAGCGTTAAAAGGATCATTAACGGACTATGTAAGACGGCAGGGCGAACCGGTTATTATAAACGATGAAAAGTTTTTGCTGCTGCAGGAAGCAGGGCTTGTTTCCCCGATCGGAAAACCAACGGCCTGCTGGATGGGCGTTCCCTTAAAGGCGGACAAGAAAGTTTTTGGTATCATTGCCGTTCAGGATTATAAGAATCCAACTGCATTTACAAAAGAAGACGTTGAGACAATGCAATATTTTGCCCAAACAATTTCAACCGTCATCATTCAGAAAAAAGCCGAACAAAATTTAAAAAAAGCAAAACGGGATGCGGAAAAAGTTTCCAAACTGAAGGATGAGTTCCTCGCATCCATGAGCCATGAAATACGTACCCCCATGAATGGCGTTCTGGGGATGATTGAACTATTGGAAGATACCTCTTTGGATGAAGAACAAAGGGGCTATACAGATATCATCCACAAATCGGCAAATATTTTATTACGGATTATTAATGATATATTGGATTTTTCAAAAATTGAAGCTGGAAAAATTGTATTGGAAAAACGGGAATTTGATCTGCATGAGTTTATTGACAATACCCTAAAGTTTTTCCAGAAAGATGTAAGTAAAAAAGCGATTAAGCTAAACCGGAAAATAGGCACAAAGGTCCCTACCATGGTCATTGGCGATGAGGTACGCCTACGGCAGATTCTTACCAACCTGATCGGAAATGCCATAAAATTTACGGATAAAGGTTCCGTGGAATTATCGGTCAGGCAAATCAACAAAAGCCCCGGACGGCATCTACTGAAATTTGAAGTAACCGATTCGGGCATCGGCATTGATCCGCATTTGGTTGACAATTTATTCAATTCTTTTACCCAGGCGGATTCTTCCACCACACGTAAATACGGGGGGTCCGGTCTAGGGCTTGCCATTTCAAAAAACTTAACGGAATTGATGGATGGTGAAATGGGGGTAAAAAGCAAACCGGGTTTAGGGTCAACTTTTTGGTTTACCATCCCATTTACAATCAGGAAGGCCTCTTCAGACAGTGCAATAAAACCATCCGTTGCTGTTATTGAGAAATCCGGTCAGGTCCGTAAGGTATCACTCCTGACCACCATTAAAATACTTGTCGCAGATGACAACCGGATCAACCAAAAAGTTGCGGTAAACATTCTGGGCAAATTTGGTTGCCAGGTTACTGTGGCCGTAAATGGTCAGGATGCCATAAAGGCCTGGCAAACCCAACCCTTTGATATTATTTTAATGGATCTGGAAATGCCCGAAATGGACGGTTATGAAGCCACAACCAGCATCAGGGAAAAAGAGAGTGCAGACAATCATATTCCAATAATTGCCCTTACCGCAAACGCCATGCAAGGGGTGAAGGATAAATGCATCGCTACCGGCATGGATGATTTCCTGTCAAAGCCGTTCAAAAAGGAAGAACTTAAAAAAATGTTACAGAAATATGCCTGAAGGGCAATGGCCCGCGCCGCCTATTCTCAGGTTTTGCAATGCGGCGGCCGAAAATCCCGCATCAATAATTTATTATACAAACGTTACTATTCAGCTGTATAAAAACTAAAGTGGATTCATGATAGCCTACAGACATATAATGCGTTATAAATAACCGCAAAGGCGCGAATACGCAAAGAAAATCATAAAAAAATCTTAGCGTCATAGCGACTTGGCGGTAAACATTGAAGTCATAATTTAGAACACAAAGCGTCATTTAGCTGAATAGTTACATACAAACATCAGAACCATGGATAGTTACCTATGGTTGGCCGGGACTACTCGTCTCTCACGGCCCCAACGACGGCGCCATTTCGAATAAAGCTTAGCGCCTTTTCTATATCCGGGTACATCAAGCGGTCTTCACTCCATTCGGCAATATCTTTGCGGACCAGGTCATGCACTTTTCGGGTCAATGGAGCAGGTTCAAGCGGTTTGCGCAGATCGAGCGCCTGCATGGCACATAGCAGTTCGACGGCCAGGACAGTCTCGGCATTTGTAACAACCTCCAGCGCTTTGCGCGCCGCGTGGGTGCCCATACTAACATGATCTTCTTTATTGGCGGAGGTAGGGATGGAATCGACACTGGCTGGGTGCGCCAGAACTTTATTCTCCGAGACCAGCGCAGCAGCGGTTACATGGGCAATCATAAAACCGGAGTTTAACCCGCCTTCCTGGGTAAGAAAACCAACCGATTCATTCAGGGAAGGGTCCATCATGTGCTCGATTCGCCGTTCCGAAATACTGGCCAGCTCGGACATAATAATAGACAGATAATCCGCGGCCATGGCCACCGGTTCACCGTGAAAGTTCCCACCGGACAACACGTCGCCATTTTCAGGAAACACCAGCGGGTTATCGGTCACACCGTTCATCTCCCTCTCAAAAACGGATAAAACAAAATCGAAACCATCACGCACGGCGCCATGTACCTGGGGGATACAGCGCAGGCAATAGGCGTCCTGAACCCGATGGTTGGAGAATTTATGCGAGGCTACTATAGAGCTGTTGGTTAGATATTTGAGTACATTTTCCGCACTTGTCTGTTGCCCGGGGTGGCGGCGGATCTTTTGAATACGCGGATCAAAAGCAGTGAGTGTGCCCAACAAACCTTCCAATGAGGCCGCTGCGATAATATCTGCGTTTTCGATAAGATTACGGGCGCGGATCAATGCCAAATTGGTGCAAGCCTGGATAGCCTGTGTACCGTTCAATAAGGCCAAGCCTTCTTTTTCCATCAAATGTAATGGCTTTATCCCCGCATTCTTAAGCGCTTCATGCGCGGCTACTTTTTGACGGTTCCCATTTTGAAAAACAAAACACTCACCTTCGCCAAGCAGGGTAAGCGCCATATGGGCAAGCGGCGCCAGATCCCCGCTCGCCCCAACAGAACCTTTTTGCGGGATGATGGGCAAAATATCCTTATTGAGCAAATCAACCAGAAGCTCTACAACGCGTGGTCGAACACCACTATATCCATGGGAAAGATTTTTTATTTTTAATAACAGCATAAGGCGAACGATGTCATCATCGAAAGGTTCTCCCACCCCCGCCGCATGGCTAAGGACCAGCCTGCGTTGAAGCTCCTTTGTTTGCGCAGCCGGGATATGGACATCGGCAAATTTACCAAAGCCGGTTGTTACCCCGTACACCACTTTCCTCCCGGCAACAATCTGTTGTATAACCGCATTGCCTTTTTCGATATTTTTTATAACTGACTCGCTTAAAGAAACCTGCGGACGATCTTTTAAAAAAGACGCAAGCTGGTCAAGCGTGAAATCAAATTCATTTACTATAAATAATTTTTTCGACATTTAAGCCCTTTCCCATCCATTATGAAACAAGTCAAAATTACTTGCTTTGATTTTTCGTCTTAAACCAGATGCCTAACTCGGAAATCATTTCCGTCTTATCAAAAAAGACATTCGCCTTTAGAGGCAGGCTATTCAAAAATTGCCTTCCGTATTGCATTCGACTCAAACGGTTGTCACATGCGATAACCGCACCAAAATCGCCCTTGCCACGTATCAATCGCCCAAAACCCTGGCGGAATTTTATAATGGCCTCGGGTACGGAGTATTCAAAAAACGGGTTTCCCCCCTGCTCTTTTATCTCTTCCATACGTGCGGCAATAATCGGCTCGGTCGGCACATCAAAGGGAAGCTTGGGAATAATCAGATTTTGCAAGGCCTCGCCGGGGATATCCACCCCTTCCCAAAAACTGTCCGTACCAAGCAAGATGGAGCCCGGATTTTCCTTAAACTGCTGCACTAAATTGCTGCGGTTACCGTTTTTTCCCTGTGCAAGCAGCAAAATCCGTTCGGCGTCACAATAAGGTTTCAGAGCGGTGTAAATCCAATTAAGAAGCGAATAACTGGTAAACAGCACCATCGTTCCACGCCGTTCGCTGTCATGCAAATCCCTGATCAGCTCAAACAATTGTGCCGCATAATCCTGATTGCGGGGATCGGGCAAAAAATCCGCGATGCCCAGAAAAATTTGTTCCGGGAAATCAAAAGGCGACCCATGATAACTATCGCGCACCGCTTTGTCTTTTATCAGATCCAAACCCACACGGTGATCAAAATATTTAAAGGAATTATTTACCGAAAGGGTTGCCGAGGTCATGGCCGCAAAACGCAAGGGGCTGAATAATTTCTGTTCCAGAAGATCTGCAATTTTCAAAGGAACCGCGCTCATGACAACGTCGATGTTCCGCGTACCCGATGGCACTTCTAACCAATAGACATAATGTTTTTCTTCCGCGGCGATACAAAATTCGAAGGTTTCCAGCAACACACGGGCATCCATCTCAAGCGCCTGCATTTCGCGGTATATCTGATCCTGAAATTCGAATTGGCCCGGCTTTAAATCCACGAGTATATCGATCAGTTCAGCTATTTGGCGCAGCAACACCCTTAAGGATTTACGGATTTCGTCAATCTGCTGCGGGTTGTCCCGCAGAAAGCGGTGGTTTGCAAAATAACGCACCTTGGCCAGATCGGTATTATTATTTTCTTTACCGCGCATAAAGGCAAAAAAATCATTGTAAAACTGGCGTACATTTTCCTTGAGACGCATGCTGTTGCTGCGAATCTTCCCACTTACCGCCTGGATTTTTGATTTATTCGCACCGCCGGGCCTGCCTTTGGAAATACGGTATTCCAACTGTAAGAGAGTCCCGGTTTTCCTTGGTTCTTCTTCATACAAGCGATGATAAAAATTTCTAAAGGTCCAAAAGCTTAAACGCGTCCCCAAATGATTGGCAGCTGTTTTTTCCACATTATGTGCTTCATCAATGATCAGGTTTTGAAATTCCCCGAGAATCGAATTTCCCGTGGCGAGATCGGAAAAAAGCAATGCGTGATTTACAATAACCAAATCCGCGTTACGGGCATGCTCACGGGCCTTCATCAGAAAGCAATCCTTATAGGAGGCACAGGCTTTACCGGGACAATAGGAGGGTTCGGCAATAAATTTTTGCCATAATCCGCGGTTATTAGCCAACTGAAACGAAGCATTTTCTGCGATATCCCCGGTACGCGTTTGTTTCACCCATAATACCAATGGCAAAATACGTGAACGTTCATCCTGGGACAAACGTTGATTTATATCCGTCATTACCGTTTTCCATTTATCCAGGCACAGATAATTGGAACGGCCTTTAAGAAGCACGGCCTTAAAATCACCGTTGCGCGCGCTAAACAAAGATGGCACATCTTTAAAAAACAATTGCTCCTGCAGGTTCTTTGTATTTGTGGATATAACCACGCGTTGTCCCAAGCCTCTATTTGAAACGGCCCATTCCACTGCGGGCATCATATATGCCATGGATTTACCCGTGCCCGTACCAGCTTCTGCCACAACAAAACCCGCCTTATTTAAGCCATTGGCAACTTCACGGCTCATCGCCTGCTGTTCCGCGCGAAATTCATAATTATCCACTACGGACGACAGCGCCCCTTCCGGCTCATAAAAACGGGCAACAGTATCCACGTCAATGTTATTTACTTCTTTTTCTTCCTGTTGCATTTCGGAGTTTAATGAACGCTCACCAAGGACATTATAATATTGCTGCGCCATCTTAAGATCATCAACCATCGAAAGCGACGGGATATCAAAATTATTTTCCTGTTTAAATTTTAACAGCGGCACGAAGAAAGATTTTGCACGTTTGGAATTTGCAAAAAGCAGGAAGATGATCTGGGAAATGATGTCATTGTCCAGCGCCAGCGCACGATCCAATAATTGTAAAAATATCTGTCCCGTGGCACGGGCGTCATCACTGGCACGATGTGCGTTTTCCAGATCGATACCAAAAAAACCGGAGATATAGCCAAGACGAAGCCGGGGCAAAAAGGGCAAAAGAATCCGGGCCAGGAAAAGGGTGTCCAAACGGGTGCTGCCAAAATATTTAAACCGGCTGGCGGGATTGTCCCAACCCTTAAAATCATTGAGGTCTGTACGGAACTGATACTCTATAAACGAGGCGTCAAAATTAACCTGATGCCCAACGAAAGGCAGATCGCCCAAAAAAATTTTTAACTTTTGCAGAACATCGTTCATCACAGGCGCGTCCCGCACATCCTCATTGCCAATCCCTGTCAGACGGGTTATAAAATCTGGTATAGCCCGTCCCGGATTGATCAACGTCTCCATACTGTCCACTTCCTGGCCATCTTTAAAACGGATGGCCCCTATTTCTATGATTTGGTCTTCGTCCGGTTTTAGACCGGTAGTTTCCAGATCAACAACAACAAAATCCGATAAGCCCAGTTCCCTGAGAAGTGCCTGACGTATTTCCATTAAATATCCAATTGTTTTTTTAGTAATCGGCGCTGAAATATAGCCGCAATGACAAATGCCAGGGCCAGGGCAATAAAAATAATACCAACACCATATTGTAAATAATTATTCCATTTGGGATGGACAAGTATAACCGATTCTCCGGGTTTGTCCGGTTTATAGTGAACCTGCACCCCGGCGCCGGGTTTAATTTGTTTAACGATAACCCGTGCTGTCTGCCTGCGGGCCGATTTTGTACCAAACCCCGGCGCATTCATATCAGAGACGCCCTGATACTCTGTATCACCAACCCGATAGCTGTATTTTACAACAGGATGCGGTGCACGGACACCGGTTATGCAGGCAGAAATTATTCGTCCTTCCGTTACGGGCCAGCTTCTCTCCTGCCCCATAAAGCGGAAGGAATGAACCGCCCAGATGACCATCAGCAGCCCCAACAATAATAATCCGTGGGAAAACAGCATCTTATACCCGGTCATGTAGATAGGAATATGCATCCGGTAGGCAAAAAATGCCAGGGGCAACATAAGTACGACGACCGCACAACTGGCGATGATAATATACATAAAATTCCTTTGTTGCATGAATAAGGCTAATTTAAGATACTTTTGGCAAATTGATAAACAGAAATTAAAAAAAAAGCTAATATTAGTTTTTAAAATATTTGGCATCTTTTGATATCTTTCTTAAATTCCCTTTCTTTAAAATATGGAGGATTGGCAGAATGGTAATGCAGCGGTCTTGAAAACCGTCGCCCGTTGGGCTTGGGGGTTCGAGTCCTCCATCCTCCGCATGTCCTGGGAAGCTTTAACCTGCAAAGCAGGCATGAGCGGTTCTTTAATCCCATACACGCAATTGATTTGGGATTGCATCGCCTTACGGTGTAGAGAGCAAATCCGGGGATTTTAATCCTGGTAAGCATGGCGACATCGGGAATAAAAAATACTGTTTTTAGGAGAGGTGGCCGAGTGGCTGAAGGCGCTCGCCTGCTAAGTGAGTATAGGGTTCTCCCCTATCGTGGGTTCGAATCCCACCCTCTCCGCCAAAAGCCTTGCAGACATTTGCTGCAAGGCTTTTTTTATTTGTTTGTCCGTCTTGTATAACTGCACTTAGAACAAGCTGTAGATATACCCATCCTTCTTCTGTGGCCAATCGGTGTTACCCGTTTATATATGGGCGCAGGCATCACTAAGCCAGAGCTTAAACCCGATCAACGCATTGCGATTTGAAAGAGCAAATTGTTACGAAAACGAAGATCGACTCTATCCACTTATATCTTTATTCGTTTAGCTTAAAAATAATATCGGGTATAACAAGCTTGGATTGCATGTTCCTCACTTCCAAAAAATCACTAATATCCTTTGCCGGCCCAAGCGCCTTATTCAGAATTGTTGAAAGAGACAACCTATCATATAGAACGGATAAAACGAAGTACAGATGTTTTTATAAAAGGTACGCATGGTTGGTTGTCCTATAAGAAAAACGCGGAGAAATGGCTAGTACAATCGATTATCCCAAACGTGATCCATTTACCCGTTCTGAGTTGGTTTTAATCAATAATAAATCACGAAAATAAACTTTAATATGCTTACGAGTCGTGCGGGATATAACTTTTTTTATTACGAATTTTGTTATAGAAAAGCTTCAAGCCCCTATCTAACTTAACAAGCAGGAACCCTTCATGCAAAGTCAATAAAGCCATGCTGATAGATAGACTTAATTTTTTTGCATAAAAAAGGGCGAAAATTATTGATCTGTTTCAGATATTAAATTACGATCTATTCCGGAGGCGCATAAAGACTATTATATCGCCTGATATTTATGGTTGGTTATAAACAAAAATATATTGGCCATTATACGCCCACCCACCAGCGCCAAAACAGCGGCGTAAGCGCCGGTCATGTCCATACCGTTTACAAAATACAACATTAATATTCCGATTCCGCTCACTTCAATTACAGTAGCCATGCTGATAAATTTTGTATGGCCATTTACCACATGCAGCGCACGTTGATAAGAGATAAGAATAGACAATCCCGGCATAAGAACCATTAACCGGGCCGCCTTTTCCGCAATTCCGGCCAGCTCGCTATCCAGCCCGGAAACAGAGCGAAACCAGACATCCGACGCCGGTGTGAAAACGATTAAGGCAAGCCCGCAAACAGTCACCGCAAACATCAACCCGGTCATTCGTCGTAAACGCATTAAATTGTTTTTATTCCTTTGTAGAAAGGTAATCACCACCTCATGGTAAGAAAGCCCGATACTGCGAAAGATAAAAACAAGTCCATAAACCACGGGCAAGGCCGCAAGTGAAGGAACAGCCAAACGGCTTTTACCGACAAAAGCCGTAACAAGGGGTTGCGCCCCAAGTCCAATAAGCGTGGCCAGCGCCAGTGGATAGTAAAAGCGCATAATCCTTTTATAGGATAAGACCTCGCTTTTGCCGCTCTTTTCTTTGATCCGCTTTAATTCTGCAATGGCTTTACGCGCCATAAGGTGACTGGCAAGGGCTTCCGCACAAACCCCGGCGCTTAACGCCGCTGCACCAATGGCTGCGCCGGGCATGTTGGAAAATAAACTTAACAGCAACACGGTAGAGGCCATTACGACAACCCGGACAACCGTTCCATAACTGATCAGCCGTGTACGGCCACTACTGATCAGCACCCCCTGTAAGAACCGGCGGTAACCAATAGCCCCCGGCCAGGGAATAAGCAGAACCATGGCAAAATGAGTCAGATCTGTTACTTCTGTGGGCAGGGCCATTATATCCGCGGTTATAAAATGGAACACCGTTGGATAAAGACCAAGGAGAATCAGGACGGTAACTGCCGCCGCCAGAAAATAGGTGAAGTTCCGCATCTTATAAAAGGAATTGGCGGAAACGACCAATGAAGTTGACGCCGCCATCAGCATGATAACCGGCGATTCTGAAAGCAGCGCCAGCGCATAGGCAACACCGTGCGCGGCAAGATTAAATTCCGGATGGGCATTTCGGGCAATTGCCGCAGCGATATACGGCCCTTCAAAAGCCATCATCAGCCAGGTAGCAACGAGTGGCCACCAAAATTTTAAAATATATTTATACGAAACGATAGCACTGTCCGGGTTGATTATTGCTTTAACGGTATGGTCTTGAGTTACAAACCGCCGTGCCAGGATATTCATCAATTAAAAGAGAAACATCTAAGGAGATACGATGCATAACATTGTCTTAGAATATAGGAATTTCTTTCAAACTTTTATTAAAACCAAAAAAAAATAGCATCCCCGGATACGATCCAATCATATAGCTGGATGACAGAAAAAAATTAACACCAACAGCACTAAAATATTGGGATGGCTTTGCGGTCATTTACAAAATTGCGCTACTCATCAAACCGTGCCGTTCTTCCCAAATGCCCGTCCATATAACACAGTGGTCATCTGTTACTGAGCATCCAAAACAGTAAAAATAGCTGTGCTGCGTTGATAATATCTGAGTGATCGCTACTGCCGTTAAGACGTACAAAGCGTGTGAGGGTTACTTTATTTTGTCTGGTAACAAGCTATTTTTCATACAGGGGAAAAAAACGATATATGAAAGCCGTAAATTCTTAGCAAAACATATCCATGGCTATATCTTAATCCCCTCTGAATAACGGGGGTAATCTAACAAGTAGTGTGATAATTTCCTCCCAACGGTTTTGTTGACGAAGTATGTCTGCCTTTTTAAGAATAGTTATGTCCATGCAGCTCCCTTTTTTTTATCTTTTTTATTTTCGGTCTCGTGGTTTCCACCTCTAACGTTTGTTACGAATGCATTTGGGCCATTTGAGGTTTTTATAGGTGGTTATCACTCTGGAATCGGTTGGATCGCAAACCACCACCACCCCAAGAAATTTATCTGGGTTGCAGGGCCTATAGACCTTGAGCATGCGTTTCAGGCCGCGGTGACCCATAAAATAATACAGGCTGCCATCGGTGCGCAGCGGATCTCCAAAGGGGCGCGTGGCATCGATCATTTGTGGGGTAATGCCCCGGGCCGGGGCTTTTTGTTGGGAATGGTAAGAATAGTTTGTAGGCATGGGTGTCTCCTTCCTGGTTTATTTTGAGCTAAATATACCAGGTAGAAAACACCTCCCCGCATTTAATTGCACGTACGAAAAACGCGTCTGATCCATCGTCTGGACAGACGAGAAGAGATGTTACTCCTTGCCGAAGCGGTAAACCGAGGGCTTTCTTTTCGTAATTTCGATCTTGATAAAAGAGAGCACCAGCGGGTTGCTGATTTGCTCGGTCAGGGCTTTGTTGATTTTGGAAATGGCATCGCCTATATCCTTGCGTGTAAAGCTGTTGTTTGTTTCTGGCCTCAACTTACCATAAATTTTCAGAAGTACCTGGGCATGTTCGTTCTCGCTTGGGTCATCGTTGACAATGCTGCCCTTATCGTGGATATACTTATAAATGGCCAGTTCCTGCGGCTTCATATGGATATTCCAGACCTGCTGGTCAAGTATAACCGTTAACCACTTATCCTTTTCTTTGTTTTCAATATCAAAAACCACCTTGGGCTTAAAAGCTTCGTCGATGGTTTTTTGTGTGCGTTGTACACGGTCGGTATAGCTGGGGGATTCCAGATCACGGTCAAAATCCAGGAAACGGCGTACGCGTAAAAAGGGGATTTCTGCGTTGGTGATTTTTATCTTTTCGGCGGGGATGGTTTCTTCTTCCTTTTTGCGGTTTGTAAAGGAAAAGCTCTCGCCGCGGGCTGGTGGGAAGAAAAAGTAAGGGTTGGACTCCAGGCATTCCGGTTCAATAAGCACATGGAACAGGCGGTCGTCACGACGGGCATACAACTGCATGGCGTATGCCATATAGGCGCTCATGCTTTTCCGGCCGCCTGAGAGCGAACCCAGGAGGCGGACGTCTTCCCGCTCGCTTAGGGTACGGATTTTCTCATCAATAAAATCGGCAGCTATTTCGTTTTCACTGGTGTTGCGGATATCGTGCAGTTTCTTACCATCCTGGTCTTCTATGACCGGAATCTCTATCTTAATATCTGTGGGGCGGAGGTTGTATGCCGAGCAAAAGCGGTAAAAAGCGCCATTGGGAAAAGTGAAGACCAAGTCATTGCAACGCTCTTCACCGTGCAGGGTGGTAATTATGTGGACTTCTGCAATGTTTATCTTTTTTTGGACAATCAAATCGTACAACGATTCGGTAATAATTTGCGGAGTAGAACCGGCAACGGTGATAAAAATATTCTTTTTTTCTTCAGCCATGGTCATCGGCCTTTCTGTATGTTTAGGCGTAGTGATTTTGGTTTTTATTATAAAGGAGAAGATACAACACAATGGGCGCCGATCTATATTTATTTACCTTATCGTTATGTTTGTCTGTCCAGACGGGCTGGTCTTAACATTTTTCTCTCGTCAGGAATGGGGCAAAACGTTTTTCCAGGGCTTCTTCAAAACCCAGAACGGAAACGGGCGTATCCATGTCCGCGCCCAGAAAGGCAGACTTTTGTCCTGTGGCGGTAAATGGAACAAAGGGAATGTTTAAGTCCTGCATATCTTTCCATAATTTGTACATGGAGGCATGGAACAGCTCCGGCTTGGTATAAAAAGGCGCGGTTACCCACTGAACAGCCAGTCCGCCGCCACGGATGGTAAGGCGTGCCAGGCGGGCAAAAGCATCTTTCGTTTCGAATTTATAGGTTTTACATTCCAGGGAAATCAGTAAGCCATTCCTGAGGACAAAAAGAATATCGTATTCGCCACTGACAATCTCGGGGTCCTGAGCGCTGCAAACCTGTACATTTTGCCAAATTTGGGCGATTGCTTTGAGGATGTGGGGCCGAGCGGATAAAAATTTATACACCCTGTATAAAACTACTTCCTCAAAATAAAACCCTAATTTCTTTTGTAAATCCGGCCGCTTTATATGTGGTTCATTAAAGGCGTCTTCCAGTAATTTGTTTTCGATCATCTGTTGGCGCACCTTAACGTTTAAGGGCGAGGAAAAGATGTTCGAGGGCTCCGGGTTCAGGCAATAGAGGTTTCTAAATACGGATTTTACAAACCCGCCACCCCACTCAATTTGGCGTTCCTTTAATTCTTTTTTACTTTTGCTTTCCAGGACGAGTTTTTTTAACGGCAGGCTGTGCCACCTCTCCCGGATAATCTCTTTTATTTCTTCCGTGCCTGGCTGAGGTGTATAACCTGTAAAGGTTTGTTGAATGGCTTTATAAAACAGGCTCACCAAAGTTTTTATATAGTTTGTATCCTCCCAGAAATATGAAAAAGCGGGATTCTTTATATCCCGGAGAAATACACCGTTTTCATATATTGGTTTCCGGGCGCTGTTGGAATGGAGGCCGGAACCATAAAGCGCTAAAATGTCCTTCAGGTCAATCCCATATTCAATGGGCTGCGTCTCGGCGCCGGTCTGGCCGGAAAAGTGATCGAGCAGCAAAAAATGGACCGGACGGCTTTCCATATAAATGAGGCGCGGGTTAAAGCTACGCAAGGCTTCGAGTAAGGAAACAGCCGTAAGTTTTTGCCCGCCGTTGAGATAAATGTTTAGGGAGATGGTCTCGGAGGATTCGAGTTGTTTTCTCAGTATCTTCCCCAGGACAAGCGGCGACAGCATGTCCCCATTCTCCACATCGACACGGCTCAGGTTATGGTATTTATGTTCTTTAAGCCTGTTTATTAAACGCAATCCCCACTTGTTTTTTCGGGCGGTATTGCTTTCGACCACCAGGATGTGCTCTGTTGTTTTTGCAAACTGGAGCAAGGGCACAAAATTACTGATATTTTGCCCGGTGGAAATAACAAGGTGTGTGGTGGTCATAGACGATGTCTCCAGTATAAACAATCTCAAAAAAGTCTTTTTATTTAATGTCATCCCCAAGGGGAATCGGACTAAAATGCCGGAGGTTTTCAGCAAAAGGCAAATCAAAGTAAGTTTGGCTAAAACTTTCCAATATAGGGCTAAAGACTTTTTTCATTGTCTGGTATTGTTTATAACTGTTGGGGTTGTCACCATGCGCCAAAATCCCATTATTGCGATGTTGAGTCTGCATAAGCAAATCTTTTAAATTAATATTTTCTATCATTAAATCATCAAAACAACTCAAAATGAGGGCAGCATCCATTAATGCGATCTTTTCAGGAAGACGTGTACGGGCCGTTTCACCATATAATTTCCGGGCATGGATTACATATTTTTTTTCAAGATTGGGTACAATAGAGTAGTCTGGAGAAGAAACATTAAGCTTATACTTCCCTTTTAAATGCAAAGTAAATATTTTTTCAATAGTTCGATAAAGTGTCATTACTGCAAAATTATATAATTGACGATTAACATAACGCCTACTCATTTCATAATGATTTAAGGCAATCAAGGCCGCATTACCCTCTTTGATTTGTTTCAGAATATTTAAGCGATCTTTGATAGATGACAAAATGTTTTCAAAAATGTTCATACGTTGAATATTTTCAATAGCATTATTGCCACATTTAATTGCACGAGAAAATTCATAATCTTCCCAATATTTATGAAATTCAAATACATTTAACAGTATTCTTGCTTCACGATCGTCTTTTAAATTTTGAATTAGTTTTTTTAAGAGTTCAATTGCAACGGCATAATCTCCGGCCTTATAAAACTTCACGGCCGCCTCTTTTTCAAGATGACCAAAAACGACATAGGGATTAGTCAGTTTATTTAGATACTCAGATCCGGGCAAAGGTTTCCGAATGTTCTTTAGATATTTATGAAAATCAACATAAAACAAATCACAACCTAAAAAAGCGGCAGCTATTGCTGCGCCACCGACCATCGCTTTTTTTCCGCCCGTAATGTCTATGGCAAGGTTTCCTTTGCTTTTTTTTACTGCCGAATATATTTGTTCATATACATCATCCGAGCTGGAACTCTCTACAATGTTTTGTTGATATTGGGATGGCAAGTAGCCGATCGTATCAATAATTTTGTTAATACTATTTCGGGCATCATCGGTTACTAAAAAATAAATATACGCCGGTTTAAGCGCCATAATGGTAAGAATCAATGGTTCCGGAGAAAACCCCACCAGAGATATCAGGACATCATATTGATTAAGATATTTTTTTTCATTTTTACAAAAGGTACTTATTACATCGCCAAATAACTTGTTCTCGTAAAATTCAGAGGCGGCATTTAGATTGTCGGCTTCAATGAGTTCTTTCCAGGATGCAATTTTATCTTTCATAAGGAGCTCCTATTAATTGTATCGCCGCCGATGATCCATATCAAAACGAATTTGGTGAAGACATCATCGA
>CAYWBI010000064.1:0-18991 GCA_964456445.1 uncultured Calditrichaceae bacterium | reverse complement strand
ATATATTATAGAGGCAAATTTCTGCTTAAAAGAGGCAAGGAGATTTTTTTTCTTCTAAGATAATTGCAGTGAAATAACATACCATAATATTAAATGTATGGGCCCGGTCCCGAATAAAAGTTTTTTGGACGGGATGGTAATCCAGTTTAAGTGGAAATAATTTTGTCAAAATAGGATATGGGGAAGGACTTTTCAGCCGCGCTGATTTTTTCCGTTGTACCCAAATCTGCCCAGGGATAGGCGTCGGTGGCAGCAGGGTAAATATTAAATTTTGGGGCCCAACGCAGATATTCTTTTATGATCGAAAATTTATCTGCATCGCGCAGATGTCGAATCATATAGGGAGAAATGATATGTATGCCGCAAAAAGCGGATGGAACCAATTTACCTATCGGCCCTCTTGTAATCGTCTTTTCATTATTCTTTAGGGATTTCCAGCCGCAAAGATGTTTGCCTGAATCAAATAGCAGGTAGCGGGATGTTGATCGTGCACGTACGGCCAGGGTCACATCCGCAGCAGATTGGATGTGCTTCTTATATAATGCACCCAGATCGATCCCGCTCAGGATATCAGCATTATGTACAATAAAAGGCTCATTTCCCTGCAAAAGGCGGGCGGCTTGTTTTATCCCACCCCCGGTGTCGAGTAATTCATTTTCATAAGAAAGGTGTATTTTCGCACCAAAGTTGTGGTTTGCCTCAAGAAAATCACCGATTTGTCTGGCGAAATGATGCAGGTTGATAATCAATTCATCAAATCCCGAGCTTATCAAACGGCGAATAACCCATTCGAGCATGGGCCGTCCATGAACCGGAACAAGCGCTTTTGGCATGGTATTGGTCAAGGGCGCCAAACGTGTACCAAGCCCGGCGGCAAAAATCATTGCTTTCATTCTGTTTTTAATTCCTGTTCACGGTGCCGTAGAAGGATTTCCAGTTTATACTTTTCTTTGAGATGCCTGGCTAGGTGGTTGGCACAATAAACCGAACGGTGTTGACCGCCGGTACATCCAAAGGCAACCATTAAATCGGTAAAATTTCGCCCTTGATAATTTTCTACTGCGCTATCGATTAAGGCATAAACATTTTTTAGAAATACATCAACTTTTTGTTCCTTATCTAAGAAATGAATTACGGCCTGATCGTCACCGGTTTGGTTTTTATAGGCCTCATAACGGCCCGGATTGGGAAGCGAACGGCAATCAAAAACAAAACCGCCACCATGGCCTTTTTCATCCCAGGGAATACCGCGTTTATATGAAAAACTGTCTATCCGTACAGTAAGGCGTAATTGTGATGTGTTTAGCGTACGCAGGTAACTGGAGCGTACCAGACGGTTCCAGGCGTCAGTCAATGCAGGTATCTCAATTGGAAGGTTAATGGTATGCAAGAGTTGTTCCAGGTTCTGAATAGCAAAGGGGACACTTTTTAAAAAATGCTCCTTTCGTTCATAAAACCCCCTAAACCCGTATGCCCCCAGCGCCTGCATCATCCGGACCAAAACATATCCCTGATAGTATTGCAAAAACTTGTCCCGGTCAAAATCGATAAAATTTGCCAGGTTGTTCAGGTATTCATCCATCAATTCTTCACGGACATTGGAGGGGATGTCGGCTTTTGCATCATAGAGCAATGAGGCAATGTCATATTGTAACGCCCCTTTGCGGCCGCCCTGATAGTCTATAAAATAAACATCGTCCTTGTGGATCATTATATTGCGTGATTGAAAATCACGGTACAAGAAGAAGTCGCGTGGGCTTTCAAGCAAAAAATCGATAAAGCTGGAAAAATCATTTTCCAATTGTTGTTCATCAAAGGGTATCTTGGCTAATTTTAAGAAATAATACTTGAAATAATTCAGATCCCACATCATGGATTGGCGATCAAAATTTGAACGGGGGTAACAAACACTATAATCCAGATCAGAGGCTGCCTGTACCTGAAAAGCGGGCAGTTGCCGTACCACTTTTTTATATTGTTCGATGATTTTCGTTGAAAACCCTTCGTTTTCCCGAAGACGTGAGAGATATGAAAACAACGTTTCGTCTCCTAAATCTTCCTCAAGATATATCCCTTTATCGAGTTCCTGTTCATATATTTCAGGAACGTTGAGCTTATGCTTGAAAAAATGCTTGGAAAATGAAAGGAAGGCAATGTTTTCCTTAAAGTCATTATTATAAACCCCAATGGCATGCTTTGTCTTTCCTCTCAAACGAAAATATTTCCTGTCTGATCCATGGGCAGGCATGGTTTCTGTTTTTATCAGCGGTTCTTCCGCCCAACGTTCGAAAAGTTGTTTTAGATAAGTTTTTATTGTTTCCATGTGCATCAGCCAAATATAAGATGGGAAGTTTGTGTTTTCTAAGTATTCAATTTAGAAGAATGTGTGTTTGGGTGCAACGCTCCCGATTTATATTCCGGTCATATTGTAAATCGGTTTTAGGAAATAATATAAATTTCAGTTATTATTGCCTTTACACTGTAAAAGAATTTATAAGTTTATTATTGCCCCGGTTTATTTTTATTGTCATTGCCCCTGACGCCCTTGATGCATCAAAAGGTTTTATTCAATGCTAAAGTATTAAGCCTAATGTTTTTATTTAGTTCTTCCGTAAACTTTATGATTATATAAATTATTCATTTTTTAGAGCATGCTAAAAAGCGTCTATAGCCAGATAGCCGGGCCAAAGGCGTCAATGTTTAAATTTTTTAAAAAGCTTGCCTCTTTTTGCATCTATCTGCGCTCTATATTAAATATGTACATATCTTACCTCCACATTATGTGCATAATTCTGCACCGGATTCAAAAAATCCGGTATTTACTATCCGTGGGACACCCCCTCTGTCCCATGGATTTTATTGTAATAGGTGGGAATATCGGGAAAACAATCATCATAGAAGTTCATATTCCACGACGACATGTTCAGATTTGGTGAAAAATAGCACATTGTTGCATTTGTAAATATAGGCTATTATACTAAGCGAACTTATTTTTTTATTCTTTTCCCAACTTTAAATACAATATAGGTCAGATAGAAACATGTTTTTTTATAATGTTTATACTCGTGGCCCCTGATATAAGTGCATAGTTTTTATAGATACATTATACGGGGTTACACAAAATATAATAAATTAAAAGTAGGAGTAGGTATGTCTGGATATATACGAACAGGAATGTTCATTGTCTTATTTATGATTTATGGATTGTTTGCTCAATCTGTAAATGTCTCCGGTGTTGTTACCGACGCCAGCCGGGAACCATTGCCCGGGGTAAATGTGCAGGTAAAGGGTACGCAGCAGGGTACGTCAACAGATAATGAGGGGGTTTTTCTCCTTAAAGTTGAATCCTATCCGGTTAATCTGGTGATTTCTTACGTGGGTTATAAAACAACGGAAATTACGGTTAAAAATGCAGATGTTGTGGAAGTAATTATGGTCCAGGATATCCTGAGTTCCGAAGATGTTGTTGTGGTCGGTTCACGTTTTCGTCCGAGAACTTCAATAACTTCACCGGTGCCTGTGGACAATGTTAAATTAAAAGATTTACACGGTACGGCGCAGGTCTCTTTTGATAAAATGCTGAATTATGTTGTTCCTTCATTTAATTCGACCCAGCAAACGATATCCGATGCCACGGCCCATTTTGATCCTGCGGATTTGCGTGGTCTTGGACCGAGCCGGACCCTGGTTCTGATAAATGGCAAGAGAAAAAATCCATCCGCTCTGGTATTTATAAATGATACCCCGGGAAAGGGTGATGTGGGTGTGGATATGAACAGTATTCCGATTAGCGCGATAAAACGTGTTGAAGTTTTGCGTGATGGCGCCTCGGCACAATATGGTTCAGATGCTATTGCAGGCGTGATCAATGTGATTCTGGAAGATCAGACGGTTGCTACTCGTACCAATAGCTATGCGGGTGTTACCAGCGAAGGCGATGGTTTTCAACTTGGTAGTAGTATAAATACCGGTTTTAAGCTGGGCGAGAACGGTTTTTTCAATGTTTCCAGTGCATATGTGAAGCAGAACGAAACCAATCGTGCAGGCACCCCTGGAAAAGATGGACTCTTCGGCCCGATCTTTGGCGATCCGGCCCTTATAAATGGTACAAATCCCTGGATCCAAGCTCATCCGGATTTAGGTATGCATGTTGGTTTGCCAAATATGGAAACAGCCAATATTTATTATAACAGTGCTATACAGTTAGATGATAAAACCGAAATTTATTCCTTTGGTGGACTTGTTTATCGTGCCGGAAAAAGCTATGCATTGTATCGTGCACCGTATTGGATACCAGACAATGATTTTCTTCTGCATAAACAGGGAACAAATTACGAAGGTTTTCAGCCAACGTTCGAAACAAATATTTTTGATTCTCAGTGGACGTTCGGTCTTCGTTCACAAAAGGCTGGCTGGAAGTATGATATCAGTTATACCTATGGCAGCAATGCAGTGGATTATACCATTGGAAATAGTTTAAATTTGGATCTTGGTGCACAGAGCCCCACCCAGTTTAATGCCGGTGGCTATACATTTAACAATCATATCATCGACTTTGATATGTCCAAAATGTTTTTTAATCAGTTAAGTGTCAGTGTTGGTACCGAATTTCGTCAGGAAAATTTTATTGCACGTGCCGGTGAAGAAGCATCTTACTTTGGCGGCGGCGCCCAGTCTTTTCCTGGTTTGCAACCCCAGAATGCTGTTGATGCAAAGCGTACCAACGTAGGGGCCTATATCGATTTGGGCTATGACGCCACAGAGAACTTTTTTGTGGGTGGCGCTGCCCGTTACGAAAAATACAGCGATTTTGGCAACAGCTCTACCTATAAGCTAAACGCACGTTTAAAAACATCCGATAATAAATATAGTGTGCGCGCCTCTGTCTCTACAGGTTTCCGTGCACCGTCCTTGCATCAGATTTATCTGAGCAATATCCAAACATTGGTTTCCGGTGGAACCATTAGTAATCAAGGGACTTTTAATAACAATAGTCCGGTTTTGCGTAAACTTGGTGTTGATAAGTTAAAGCAGGAAAAAGCGCAAAACTATACCTTTGGTTTTGCCGGGCGACCGTTGGATGATTTTTTTATAAGCGTAGATTATTTCCAGATAAACCTGGATGACCGTATTGTGTATTCCAGCTCGATCGCATCCAGCGATACAAATACAACCGTTGGACGGATTTTAAAAGACAACAGCATTACCAGTCTTAAGTTTTTTATTAATGCCGTTAATACTGTGAGCAAGGGTGTGGATGTTGTCGCAAATTACAGATTGGATCAATTCAAATTTAATCTTGCTGCTTCATTTGCAAAGCATAGCATCGAAGGCAAAATTAATACCCCGAGTGTATTAGCTGCCGATGGTGTGGATATTTTTGATCGTAAGGAACAGTCACGCTTAATATCCGCCCGGCCTACAACAAAGGTTGTTGGTGGAGTGATATATAATTTGGAACCATTCTCAATTGGTGTAAATGCCACTTATTTTGGTGAGGTAACCTGGCAACATGCCAGTGATCCCGCTAAAGACCAGACATTTAGCGCTAAAACCATACTTGATTTGAACCTGGCATATAAGGTAAACAGCGCATTGACATTTAGTCTTTTGGTGAACAATGTTTTAAATACCTATCCGGATGTAATCAACACACATGGTGATTTTGTTACAGATCTCGGTGGCCGGTTTAAATACCCCTGGGAAGTGAATCAGTTTGGTTTTAACGGGACTGTTTATTTGCTATCAGCAAATATCAATCTTTAAATCAAATAGTTTAGATCGAGTAAAAAACCCCCAGTCAATTATTGGCTGGGGGTTTTTTAATACTTAAAGTTGCTTTCCGGAAACATTAGAAATATCCATACTATTATATTGTGCTTTATACAGAAAGATTTATTGGGTGATTTCTTCTCTCATTTGTTTGATCGCGAATGCCGGATCCGGCGCTTTAAATATACCTGAGCCGGAAACAAGATAATCCGCCCCGGCATCTGCAATATCCTTGATATTGTCCAATTTTACACCGCCGTCCACTTCTATGGCGATTTGTTTATGGCCGGTCCGCTGTAGCATTTCTTTTGTCCTCCGTAGCCTGTCAAATGTCTGGGTGATAAAGTCCTGACCACCAAACCCGGGATTGACCGACATGATAAGGATCAGATCGAGCATATCCAGAACTTCTTCGATCGAGTTAACCGGTGTATGTGGGTTCAGGGCAACCCCGGCCTTTAAACCATGTTCATGGATTGCCTGTAGGACACGGTGCAGATGGGGGCAAGCTTCCACATGAACCGTAAGATAATCCGCTCCGGCACGGGCAAAGGCCTCGATATAATTTTCCGGTTGCACGATCATTAAATGTACATCAAGTGGTAATATGGTGAGTGGCCGAATGGCTTGAACTACCAAGGGACCGATTGTAATATTCGGTACAAAACGGCCATCCATCACATCAACATGGATCAGCCCTGCGCCTGCCTTGTCCACTATTTGGATATCATCGCCAAGTTTTACGAAATTTGCGGATAGGATAGATGGGGCAATTTGTTTTTTTATCTGCATTTTATAGCCTGATTTTATCGGATTAATTGCTCGACGGCATTTGTGACAGCTTCAGCAGTTAAAGCGAATTTTTGATAAATTTCCTCGTATGGAGCGGAAGCGCCAAAATGATCAATACCTATTGTCCGGCCATACTGCCCCACATATTTATACCAGCCGTCGGTGGTACCGGCCTCTATGGCCACTCGTGCCCTGATGGTTGCAGGTAATACTTGTTTTTTGTATTCTTTATCCTGGGCATCAAAAATTTCACAACTGGGCATGGAAACCACACGCACTGAAACACCCTTGTTTCCTAAGGCCTTTTGCGCCTTCAAGGCGATCTCCACCTCGGAACCCGTGGCAATAATTAAAGCATGCGGATCAGGAGAATCTGAGATGATATACCCGCCGCGATGCGCCTGGGCAGTGTTAGGCAGGGTTGGTAATTTTTGACGGGTCAGTACCAACGCCGTTGGTCCGGTCGTGTTTGTTAGGGCACTTTTCCAGGCCAAGGCTGTTTCTGAGGGATCGGCAGGACGAATAACAGTTAAATTGGGAATCAACCGCAAGCTGGCCACATGTTCAATAGGTTGATGGGTTGGGCCGTCTTCGCCGAGACCAATGGAGTCATGAGTGAATACATAAATTACCCGCAGTCCCATCATAGCGGCCAGACGAAGGCTATTGCGCATATAGTCGGAAAAAACAAGGAATGTCCCACCATAGGGAATCAGATTGTGCAAAGCCAGTCCGTTCATAATGGCGCCCATCGCATGTTCGCGTACACCGTAGTGGATATAACTTCCTTCATAATGTGCACTGTCCAATATTGTTTGATCCTTGGCCAGTGTCAGATTGGAACCGGTCAAATCCGCCGAACCGCCTATAAGGATGGGGAGCGAGGGAACAAGTTTATCCAGGGTTTTACCGGAAGCGGCTCTGGTTGCAAGTTTATCTGTTTCAGAAAATTGGGGTAACAACTTGCTTAGATCTGTCGTGATTCTGCCGGTCAGCATATTCTCGAATTCTGAAGCCATTGCGGGGTTGGCAATTTTATATTCAACGAAATATTCCTGCCAGTCCTTCCATAATTTTTGTCCTTTATCAATGGAATTGCGGGCATAACTTAAAGCGCGATTGGAGATATAAAAAGTTTTATCAGGGGGAAGCCCAAGCTGTTTTTTGGTCAGGATAATTTCATCCGCGCCAAGTGGCGATCCGTGGACTTTGGATGTGCCCGCCATGTGAGGACTGCCGAAACCAATCGTGGTGCGACAGGCGATGATCGATGGCCGTGAATCTTCATTGGCCTCAGCGATGGCCTCGTCAATTGCCTGAAGATCATGTCCGTCAATACGTTGAGTGTGCCAGCCATAGGCTTCAAAACGTTCCAAAACGGCTTCACTAAAGGCCAGCCCGGTACTGCCATCGATGCTGATATGGTTATCATCATACAGCAGGGTAAGTTTACCGAGTTTCAGGTGTCCGGCCAGCGAGCAGGCCTCATGGGAAATTCCTTCCATTAAACAACCATCCCCCGCAACAACATAGGTTCGGTGATCAATCAGATTTTGGTTGCCTTTGTTGAAGCGGGCGGCAAGATGTGCCTCGGCAATGGCCATGCCCACGGCATTGGCAACACCCTGACCCAGCGGTCCGGTTGTGGTTTCCACCCCCGGCGTATGGCCATATTCGGGATGACCTGGGGTTTTACTGTCCCATTGGCGAAAATTTTTAATATCATCGAGTGACAGATCATAACCGGTTAAATGGAGTAAGCTATATAAGAGCATACTGCCGTGTCCTGCAGAGAGTACAAACCGATCACGGTTTGTCCAATCAGGGTTCTTGGGGTCGTGATGCAGATGACGTGTCCACAACACGGCGGCCACATCGGCCATACCCATCGGCATACCCGGATGCCCGGAATTGGCTTTCTGGACACCATCCATAGAAAGCCCGCGGATTGTTTTGGCCATTTCCGCTAAATTTGACCATTCGCTGGAGGTAAGTTTTGACACGCTCATATGTTTCCTTTTTGATGTGCATTGTTTTTTTGTAAGTATTGTGCGATATAATATTCTCCACAATAATAAAAACCGTGGCTAAGTTACGGTTTTTAAAATAAATTTTAAATTTTATTTTTAGGAAATCAAAACGTTTAAAATATTAAACAGCAAATTTGGATATTCCTACGATAGCGAACGGCATATCTTAGGTGCGATCGATTGGGAAAGAGCTACCTCGTGTAGTGTTTTGAACCGGACCGATCGTGATGGTAGAAAAATCTAATTTGAAATGGCGTGTTTATAAAACGATGTTTAATTGTGATATCATTGCGGATCCGGCTGATTTTTCCATTGAAGTCATACGGGCGAAAAGTGATTCCTGAGCCTTAGGGTTAATAATTATAGCCAACAACGCTTCCTTTCCGGAAGCGATATGTTTAAATTTTACTCTGTGCTTTTGTTAAAGGCCGATTATTGAAAACTATAATTAATAGTGATATCTTGCCTGAAGGAAATCAATTCTTTCATTTCCAACGAGATAAACGATTCTATGTTCTTGGGTAAGTCGTCTCGACCATGTTCCCGGGGCCAAATATCTTAAAGGTTCGGGTTTGCCGATTCCCTGAAATGGGTTTCGTAATATTTCTTCAATTATTTTAAATGCGCGTAAGGCGATTTTTCGCTCGGTCTTTACCCAATATTCTAAATCTTCGCGAAATTCAGGGTGAAAAACAGCATCCCGATCCTTAATATTATTTTTCTGTTGTTTCTTCAATGCCGATTTCCATCCTAAACTTATCTAAGGTTGTCACGGGTTCAGTTTTTGAGAGGGCTCTGTTTAATGAAGTTAGTAAACGTCGGGCATTTTTAGGAGAACGCAATAGATGAGCCGTTTCCATCAAGCTGGATAATTCGGATGACGATATTAAGGCAACATCTTCTTTGTTCCGGCGATTAATTAAAACAATCTCTTTATCTTCAGACGCTCTCGACAGGAGGTTGGCCAAGTTTGCTCGGGCTTGTGAATATGTTGTATGAATTGCCATTAATTTACCCTTCTTGTTGTACAGCAATAATGTACAGATTTACAAACTAAATATCAAGGAAATTAACCGTATTGATCGTTAAAATAAAAATGTAAAAATCTATCTTAAAGCTGTATTTAGATGGTTTAATGGTTAAGTCCAGACAGGTGGTTTTTCCGGATGGATGAAATATTTCCGTGTGCGGTGCAAGAATCGCATTTTACCGTTTCGGCTCAAAGCAACTAAGTCTTTTCTGATTCCGCATCGGTCATCTTTGCCTTAGGGAACACACATAGTGCCCGGCCCGGTGATTAGTGTGATTCATAACCTTTTAGCCCGCCTTTTGGTACAATCAGCTTAAAGGCGTCTGGGACAAAGGCCACCATCTTACCGTCCACATGCAGGTATTCGGCGTCTTCCTTTTCATACAGGGCAATATTGCACCGTTCGAACATTGCCTTTAAACGTGGTTTGTAATATTCCCAATCCCGGTCATCTATTTCCTTTTGACGCCCATGTGTGTATTGTGCTTTTAGCAATCGGTTTTGCGGATCGAAAAATAAAAAGCGGCCCTTTGAGGCGCCACCGAGCATCTTGGTCCCAAAATAAGGTCGTTCGTTAAGACTCAATTCTCCGGCGCTGTTAAAATGCATCCCCCCAAAAAAGAAATCACCGCCCATCAGCGATTCACCGGCATACTTTGTTGCGGAGCCTAAAATAAAAACTTCCAATGGCTGGGTGCGTGAATCATTGACCGAATTTGTCCAGACCCGGTCCACGACATTACCCATGATAAAGACTTTTCCCCCCTTGGAACCATAGCCACAGACTTTGCCCGCGTTGCCATAAACATACAATTGGCCATGGTGCATGGCCATGGCACAAAAGTTTTGGGCATTACCATGCAGGCGCATTGTTCCACCCTGCATAAAGGCGCCAAAATATTCACCCGCATTGCCATAAACATCGAGCTGAACGTCATCTGTATAGCCCGTGCCCATCACTGCCGTTGATATCAACCGTTGACCATGCACATTGTAAAGGATAAAGTTCCGCCAGCCCAGCTCATAGGCACGGTTCATACATGCGGATAATGTGAGACGGGCATCGGTCCCCTCCGGCAGAAAACCGGCGGCGTTTATAATTAATGTTTTTTTATTGCCCGGTTTTTCATCAATAACCGATTCTGAATGACGGCTGAAATAATAGTATGCCGGGTATTCTCCCGCGGCAGAGCGGTCCAGAACCATCTCAATAAAATAATCGGCCATGTCATTTAAAGAACCGATCGCCTTATCGCCCGGATTTATCGTGCGGGCGTAGTCCCGCAGCCAGGTAAGCAGGCTAAGGGTATGCTCAAAAGCTTGCCCGTCATCGGCCTGCATCACCTGATTTTTTAGAAGATAATGTAAATCGTTAAAACTTATCCCTGCGAGCCGGGTACGAAAAAAAGATTTAAAATCATCGGCCCAATTATCATATTCTCTTTCGGGTTGGGTTATCTGCGCCCGGCGAACGCTGTAATGCCTGCCCGCTTTTACAAGAGGGATCTCCCTGCCATAGCGGTCGCGAAATTCGACATCATATATTTCGCTGTTTTCATCAAAGTGATAGCGGCTGATCATACCGGAGCTGTTCATCGTCAGGTCCGGTGCAGCTCCATCGATCAAGCCTTCCTTATCCATCAAACGCAACATACGGGCGATGGCCTGCTCTTCGGAGGCAATAAAAGAGAATGCACGTTTACGGCCATTCTGCTCATCCGCCCAGAATGCTGTTACGTTGGGACGCAGATCGGCCGGGTCCTTGATATCCACCCGCTCGGTTACCTTTTTATATGGATCATGGCGCAGGCATAAATATTGGTACGGTCCATCGGGGGACGAAGCAAATTCCACCCGTTGAACCTTTTCCAGTTGCTCACGCATGTCTTTATCCACCAATTCCAAATCATCGCCCGTCGTTGGGGACAAACTTTCAAATACAGCCCAATCCGGGTAGGCCCATTCATCCGCAATCAAATGGAATTTGAGTGCGGCTACTTCGGTGTCGGTCGAGGCGAGCGGCGCCAGGTTAAATTGTTCCACCCGTTGTTTGAGTGCTTCAAAATTGGTTGTTTCACCATTGTGTGTCAGCGCGGTGTGCAGCTTGGCAAAAGGATGGGAATTCATCTGTTCTACCACGGAACCTGTTGCCAGGCGGACGTGGATGATGTTGTTCGGGGCATCCGGTGTTTGCCAGGGTATCACCCGTCCGGCGGTTTTCCAGGTACCAAAATTTTTGCCGCAACTCATTACCGCCGCCAGCTTTTGACTCCGCTCGACATACATCTCCCGGTTACGCTCATATGGGTGTTTATTGATAAAATCACGCAGCTTGTTCAAATCTTTCTCGCTGATATGCTCTACCGATGACATATGTTGCTGATTAAGCAATTCGGGCCGGACATCGGTAAAATAAAGGATCCTGCTGAGAGTGATGGAATGATCAAATACATACATGTCCTCGGCTTTTTGTAAAAAATCCGGACGGTCTTTATAGTTGTCAAGTGTAACGCCGGGGAATTGATGCTCCAGAAATTTGGACCAATCATATTTAAGCAATATCTGTTCGATATAATTATTTACCGGTTTTCTTTTGGCGCGTACAAAGAAACGGTAAATATCACCGGGGTCCGTATCCGCATTACCAAAGGAGCGGTAATCGGCTTCAAGCCCCTGATCGTCAAGTTTATAGGAATCGCGTGATCTCTCGATGCCGCTATCTGCCAGATAATTAAAATAGGGGTCTAAAAATACTTTTTTAATCTTGGCCATCAAGTCATTGCGGCGATACAGGGTTAATTTCCGGGCCTCCCGGCGCAGCTCATCCTCCGAATATTTGGCGCCGGTTATGTTCCATTGCAAACGTAGATTCTCTTCGATCTCTGTTTGCAAAATCCCTTTGACCATAATGCTATAGGCGTAGGCATCGGGATGATCCGGGAAACACAGGGTTTTTGCGATACCGACGCCGTCCATGCCCCGGTTGCGCATAGCATCGAGCGCGCTATCCAGAATATAACCAGGAATGGCTTCGGTCCCGTTTAAAGCAGCCACACCGCAATTGCTTTGGCCGGTAGCATGAATTTTTCGTTCCATAAATAATTGTTCGTCTTTTTTAATGGCACGCTGCACTTCCTTTTCCAGACGTTGGCGATGGTCCACGCGTTCCTTTAGACCAATCCAATGGATTTTGTCAAAGCGTCCGCGCAGTTCGCGGATATCCTTCATCCCCAACGCGGCCAGGGCCCGGATCACCTGCATCTGCATCATTAAAAAGGCGTTAATCATCTGACGGGTATTGTTTTCTACATCGCGTAGCTTTTGCATGGTCAGGTTACTGGTTGCTATCCCGCGGGAGCAGCCATCATGACAATTCCGGTTCCTGTCACAACCTACCGAAACCAGACAGGCGGTGCCCCAAATTACCCCATCTGCGCCAAGGGCCACGGTTTTTATCACATCTTCAAATGTGCGTATCCCGCCGGATACCATAAATGTTACATGATTCCGCAGTCCATCCAGCACCAGACGTTTATGGATAAGCGGTACGGCATATTCAATATGCATCCCCATTTGGCCCTTGATGATATTGGGAGATGCGCCGGTTCCCCCGCGTGGGCCGTCCAGCCACATTTCAAGTTTCATTCCGTATGTGCGCGTATAGTTGTCGCGCTCCTCCCGGGTGATTTTGGATAGGGTATCCCCAAACCGGGCCTGCAATGCTTCGTTGGTGTTGTCGCGGGCGATACGTGCCAAACCCGCCGCGATAAACTCGATGTCGCTGGAGGGCGAGACCTTTACGGCCACAACCGCTTGAGGATTTATCATGTGCACCACATCGATAAAAGCTTTTACGTCTTCAATGGAGTAGCAATTATGAAACGGGAACGGCGATATGATGCTGGAGTAACGATGTTTGATAATCGACTCACACTGGCCGATGATCTGTTCGAAATTAATCTCATCCAGGTTTCCTTTTGTATGAAGCTGAAAAACCTTTTCCTGGATTTCAAAGATGGTATCCCGCAGGGCATCGGTAATTTCGTTCTTGGCCAGGGCTTCATCCAGGGAATTAAAGCTTTTCTCCGATACTTCATTCAGCTCGGTATTTTTATCGCCTGCCATTTGCAAACGCTGCATCAATTTTTCCAGCGCATCGGCATTTAATTCTTCGCTACCGTCCACACCTCTCAGATATGAGACCAGTTTATTGACCTTTTGAGAAAGGATATGGCCTCCGATGCCCATTTTGGCGCCCTGAGAGAAGGCAATTACAACACGGCGTGCCTTGCGAATCGTTTGTTTACTGACCCCGAAAAGGCCGGTCTTGAGTTCAGTGGATACAAAGGGTTCGTCCTGTTTGCCAATAACCACTACAAAAGTAACCGGTTTTAGCGTGGGGTATTGTTTTATTTTTTCATAGATATTTGGATGGCTGCTACTGGTAATGTTGTTTTCGTTTAAGATCGTTTGTATTTCGCTGATCGTGTAGGTTTGCCGGTCATTGAAAAAAGGAGCGATCAGTTCCAGACTTGGTTCATCAAAAAAGACCGGTTGTCCCTTGCTGTCTAAAAAAATTTGTGTGGGGTAACCTCCTTCGCCCGTATCAAATTGGATGCCCAATTCACGTGCGGCAACCACATGTGCCCGCCAGGTATCCAGGCCAATGGAACCAACGGATTTTCCTCCAAACATCCAGGGAGCGTTGAGCGTCAGACCTTTATCCAGGGGCAGGGCGGTTTTTACCCCGTCGAGTTCGTCGTCGCTCACCTCCATCGGGTCTTTATTATAAAGAATTTTCATGACGTCAAAGCCATCGCCCAAAAGACCGGTTTTGTTCAATTTTGCAAAATCGAGCATCTCCGGATCTGCGGCGGCCATACGGCCCATTGTTTCGATCAGCATCCCCGGCCAGACATAATCACGTTTATACAAGGTTTGATTTGTTTGATCCAGACGATAGAAGTTATGGGGCACATTTTGAGTTTTTAAACGGGATTTAAGCCGGCTGTAGGTGTGGATGTTTTCTGTATCCAGCGGTGTCTGGTCGATGGCCCGGGCGTTTAGTTCACTGTATTTTGCAATCAGTTCATCGTTTTCAAAAACCTGACGTTGCAAATTGTTTTCGATCTGATGAAAATCGATCAGACGTCCTTCTTCGCCAACGGTTTTTTTGATGTCTTTGAAACCGGAGGCCCCGAGCACTTCGAGAATTTGCACCTTACGCGATTCCACCTGGTTGTTCAGACGGGTGACGGCAGTTTCCAGATCGAGGCTTAGTAGTTTTTCGGTGGTGGCCTTATTTTCCTTGATTGCCCGGTATGCGCTGGGGTCAAGCGCCAGAAGGGCGGCAAAATCGATCAGGGTAGCTTCGGCGCCGCGTTGAACGGTTTTTTGCGAATCCGATGCCAGGCGGATGCCGCCCGAAGCAATCATGCTGACCTCATGCCGTCTGCCGATACGCATCAAATAGTGATGAATAGCGCGTACGGCGGATGAGGTAACAAAATAATCTTCCTTGTTGCGTCTGCCGTGGACATGAAGAATATCAATGCCGGAATCCAGGAATTGGTTTATTTTTTCCTTGATTGCGCTGACCGGGCTGAGCGAGCCAATCAAATCGTATTCGGAAACTTCGAGATAACCGGCGATAAGCGGCTGCTGCATACCGGCGGCATTTACCGAATCACGGATATACTCAATGGTGCGTTTTAAGTCCGTGTGCCAGCAGACTTCAAAAGCGGGCATGGCCCATAGGGCGGATAAGAATTCCCTGTTGGTCCGTGGATTGGTCTGCAGCTGATCGATCAAATCGCCGTCCACCCGGGGCATCACTACGCGTGGCAACCTCTGATAGCCGCCCTCACGCTCGATGGTATTAAAATTTTGCAACAGCCGTCCCAGCTCTACGACCACCAGGCTGCCTTGTTTTTCCGCCACCTTGATCAAAGCCAGTTCCACCAGCCCGTTACTTTCCAGTTCGAGGGCGTTGTACAAAATCGGGCTTTGCAAACGCAACGTGTGATGACCGTTGGCTATCGGGTTTCCATCGCCGTCAAAACGGCAATAGCTGTCGCGTTTGCCAAGAATAACCGATAGTTCTTCTTCGGGATCACCTTCGTGAAGGCGGTTTTGTGCGGGTCCTACGATGTGAAAATGGGCAAAACGTTCGGCATCGAAGCCAATACCCATATGCCGGTCACCCTGGCCCATCCCCGAAACGGGTATTTGTCCGCTGGAGGCTTCTTTGTCAATCTCCATCAGGATATCTTCGGTCACATATCGATCGGCCATTTCCGTCAGTTTATTTGAGCGGTGCACGGTGGTCGTGTCATGCACGCGTTGCTGCCGGTTTATCCAATAATGTTTTTCTTCAAGATCGGTTGCATTATAGATGAAGCGGTCGATCAGTGAACGTTCCTGCTGGGCCTCTTTATTCTGAGGACAGTAATTTACACAGGCGTTGCACAGGGCGCAGTTTAAATCCAATAAATCGGGTATCTGGCGCGGACGGCCATGACGCGCACCGTACATACAGGCATTTTCATCACTGCACATTCCGCAATGGATACATGTTTTAGGATCGATAAACAATTCACCATACTCAAAACCACGTGGATAGGCTATTTTTAAACCATGCTGGAGATGAGAGCGACCGTCCTTCTGTTCGGAATGGGTATGTGCGGTATAATTGGGGCTTTCTTTCATTATTTGCCAAAAGCGCTCCACGTATGCTTCTTTTTCCGGTTTTTTCATGGCTAGCGCACGGATAAAGCGGTTATCCTCTTCTACCAGATCAAAGATTTCCGTCAACGATACATCCGCGGGGCAAACACGTACACAGTTATCACAGCGGGTACAGGCCAAAAACCCTCTTGCTTCGCTGCCGCTTATAGTTTCACCCGAGGCAATTCGTGCGGCTGTTTTCCGGCGGGTAATGGGGGTGGCGGGGCCATAAACGCCAAACACATCGGATGTAGGACAGGAACGTTCGCAACTGTCGCATTCCGCGCAGGGGGCAATAAGCTGGGCCAATGCCGTCTCTTTCTTTTTCAAATCCGTTGGGATGGTATGGGTCACGAAAAATGCGCTTAGCCGCCAGACCAGTTTTTCGAGCGGATAGGAGAGCGATCTTTTTTGTCCCTGCTGCCGTTTGTAAGTGGTGTTTATAAACCAGCGGTTAAAAGCGGGCATCACGCGGGAAAAGAAGCGGTAAAAAGCGCTAAGCCCTTTCGGATTTATAAATTTACCGCGGTTAATCCTGGATGATCCCCGAAATTTTTTACGCAGATCCAGCAGTTTTTCCGCGTGCTTTGCCTCCTTCTTTTTCCAGGCGCCAAGAAACGGATAGTTCCAGATACCGATGCCATAGGGTTTTGCACCAAAATTTATGGCCGCCTGTGTCATCAACGGCACCAGGGCAAAATACAGTTTATGGCGAAAGGTGCGGATATCGGCCAGAACAATGGACTGGAGCAGGATGGTGCCGTCCTTCAGTAAATGTGCTTCACTTTTCAAATCGATATTCATTAAACGGCGCAGAAGCTGGCGGAGCAGCTTTTGATAACTGACAAAGGCATCAAGTGGCATTATGGTTTCGCTGACCAACATCGATGGACCACTTTGTTTCATTTGAACCGGTAAAAAGCGATGTGCCCAAAGTTTATGGGCCAGGGGTATGGAGAGCTGGCGGAAGGTGAGATGACCGATGCGGATATGTGCGCCCGCCGCACTAAATAAACGGGTTTTCAATGCCGCCTGATAATCGGCTTTGCTGTCAAAATGTAAAACCAGTATGTGTTCACTGTCCTGCAACTCGTTTAACGCCTCCCGGTCTGTGCGTACTTCCTTTAGGCGGGATTGATCGTTGTTTTCCAGCGCCTCTTCGGAGAATTCTTTTAAATGGCGTTTTTCGATGCGCGCCGTTTCCTGAATATAGGATTTGTCAAAATAAATGACCGAGGTAGGCGTGATGCCCTGTTCGCCCAGCCGGGTGCAATAGGTGTGAACATCCTTTGTGCTTTCAAAAGAAAAGGCATAGGGTTTGGAAACAAAACTCTGACGTCTAAGCGATATAGCGCCGCCAAGTACGATGCCCACCTGTCCCTCGCTGCCAAAAAAAGTATCAAAATCCGCATGGTCCGGCGTAAGGCTTTCTATCTGTCCGTCGGGGCGCAGGACAAGCAGTATTTCAAGCGCATCCCGGACCGCTCCGTATTTATAGGAACCCAGTCCAAGCCCCCCGGTAACGATCCAACCGGCAAGTGTTCCGCTGTTTGGATTGGTAATTTCCTGCTTTAGGGCATAACCGGTCGATTTTAAAAATGCACGGATATTGGGGAAAAGGGCGCCCGCCCCAAATATCAGCAGTTCATGTTTTTCATTAAGTTTAAGAAAATCCAGGTTGGACAGGTCCAGCAGCCAGTCATCGTGCAGGGGGACCGCGCCGCCAAAAGGCCATGTTCCCGCACCGCGCACCGTATAACTTTGTCCCTTTTCAATCGCCCATTTTACAAAAGTCTGCGCATCGCCCAATGTTCCGGGGCGCACGACGCCGTTAACACGGATACGGGTAAATAATTTTTTTATCAGATTGGGTATAATATGTGTACCGCTGTCATTCGCATAAATTTCTTTTTGCACGGCATCTGGCCAAAAAATTTCCGTGGCTGTGGAAAGACGGTCCATTAAATCTTTTGTAAGCTTATCCCGTTTGCTATCTGCCTGTCCCAATTGGCTTTGACCGAGAAGAAGGTTGCGTGCATTTTGCTGTTCCCGTACTCTTTGAACGGCGCTTTGGGTTTCCAAAAACGTGCGGATATTCTTAACATGTTCGGCAGAAAGCATGGATATTCCCTTGTTGATTTGATCGATGTGTGTAACCGTTGGATGCTGGGGCCGCATCCGGTTTAATTCGGTAAAGACCATATTCGAGAAATTGATTTAAATCTGTAGCTGACATAATGTTTTTCAACGGGATTTGTGTAAACGCACCTCCTTGACAGGGTTGATATGGGCCACGAAAAAAATCGAAACCCCTGTTTTCCGGTTGGTCAATAGGAGAAAGAAAAAAATTTGGACCGCATCGACTGTGTCGATGCCTTTTCCTTATACCCAAAATTTATACGGTACACGAAAATTGGTGTTAGATAATTTTCTTCCACCCGCACGATTTTTCCACTTTGTTAGTTTTAAATCGACACAGTCGATTCGCTCCAAAATACCGTGTCGATGCTTTGTCCTTGAACCGAAAATTATAGCGCAAATGGGTGCAGGGTTGTTATTATCCGTTAAAAGTTTTACCGCGAAGTCGCCAAGCTATTATGTTAAAAAGTTAATGAAATAAAAGGGCCCCCTTCTTACTTTA
>CAYWBI010000063.1:0-18993 GCA_964456445.1 uncultured Calditrichaceae bacterium | reverse complement strand
TACTCCGTGCTACGGGGTTTTTCCACTTAAACCAGATATCACCTTGTTGGCAATACGGATAAAAAAACATTTTCACAGAGCTGCACAGAGAAGGCACAAAGCACACAAAGGTTTGTTTTTTATAAAAATATTTACTCTGTGTGGCTTCGTGGTTCTCTGCGGTACTCCGTGCTACGGGTTTTTTCCACTTAAACCAGATATCACCTTGTTGGCAATAGGGACAAAAAAACATTTTCACAGAGCTGCACAGAGAAGGCACAAAGCACACAAAGGTTTGTTTTTTTATAAAAATACTTTTCTCGGTGTAGCTCCGCGGTTCTCAGTGACTCTTCGTGGCAGGTTCTTTTACTTGGCTGTTGTTTTTGGAATATGCCGCATACTTTTATAGTTTTTAATTTTATAACATTGACTAAAAAATGGGGAATGTCTAAATTCAGCACATAAGAGGAGGAATTTATGATACTGAGCCAACATTTACGCCCGGGCAGGATTCAGGTGGACATGCATTGTACCAAAAAAGATGAGGCAATCCGTGAGCTGATTGACCTGCTTACTGCAGCAGGTGACTTAAAAGACCCGGAGCAAGCTTATCAGGATGTGCTGTCACGGGAAACCTATCTGAGCACGGGGATGGAGCATGGCCTGGCGGTTCCCCATGCTAAAACCGATGCCGTGGATGAGATGACCGTGGCTTTTGGTCTGCATAAAGTGGGGCTCGATTTTAACGCGCTTGATGGTCAACCGACCCATTTTATCTTTCTTGTCGTTTCGCCTCGTGCCACCTCCGGCCCGCATATCCAGGTCCTGGCACGCATATCAAGGGTTATAAAATCCGAGAGTGTGCGTCAACGTTTGATGCAGGCGAATACGGAACAGGAAATTTTACAAATATTAACCCATCATTCCGGATAAGAATGGATACAGACTTAATAAATGATTTATTAGAGAAAAACGCGCTCGAGATACGTACACTTCAAACCTACCAAAATGTACCTCTTTTTTACAAACCAATCCGTTATGTGCTGGATTTAGGCGGCAAACGTATCCGCCCGCTTTTTGTGCTTCTTTCCTGCGGTGTTGTAGGGGCCGATCCCTATAAAGCTTTGCCTGCCAGCGCCGCCGTTGAGCTGTTGCATAACTTTACCCTTGTCCATGATGATATCATGGACAAAGACGAGACCCGTCGCGGGATGCCTGCCGTCCATGTTCAATGGGATACTTCCACCGCAATTTTAGCTGGTGATGGACTATTAGGTTTTGCCTTCCAAAAATTATTACAGAATGACGCCGCGGATAAACTGGCGCTTGTCGAAAAATTTACCAGGGCCATGATCGTAATCTGTGAAGGTCAGGGCCTGGATAAGATGTTCGAAGACAGCAGTGACGTAAAAGTGTCTGCATATCTCGATATGATAGAGCGTAAGACGGCCGCCCTGCTACAGCTATCCTGTGAATTGGGCGCAATGATTGGCGGGGGCTCCGCGGAACAGATTGGGGCACTGGCTGATTTTGGTTATGCGCTTGGTATGGCCTTTCAACTGCAGGACGATGTGTTGGATATAATGGCCGATGAACGTGAGTTGGGCAAAAAGGTCGGTAGTGATTTTGAACGGCATAAACAGACGATTTTAACGATAAAACTGCGTAATCATCTTGGGGCAGATGCCTTTGAAAAACTCACCATCCATGATTATAAAGATGCACTTTATCGGGAGAACATCATTCATGAAGTTACTTCCATGGTAGATGATTATTTCGCCCGTGCGGAAAAGCAATTAGAGGGATTTAAACCATCGGCTGCTTTAAGCGCCCTTAAAAAGCTCAGCTTACAACTCAGAAAAAGACGATGGTAAGATTTCTTCCATTGTTTTTATTTCTGGTGGTCTCCTGCCATCCGGACGGTAATATCCGTGAAGGGCGGCTTGCCACAACTCAATCCCGAATGTGTTCAACACTGGAACAAGTTGTGGACAGTTGGTTGGGTGTGCCTTATCTTTACGGCGGGGAGAATCGCGATGGCCTGGACTGTTCATCTTTTACCCAACACATTTTTAAGGAGACATTTCATCTGGATATTCCACGAACTACCCGTGGACAATTTGCCATGGGGCAAACGGTCCGCGGTGGTTTTTTACGCTGCGGGGATATTGTCTTTTTTAAAAACGTACGTGGCCGTGGGGTTGATCATACCGGCGTTTATCTTGGTCATAACCATTTTGCCCATGCTTCCACAACCCGAGGGGTTGTTATTTCAGATTTGTCAACATCGTATTATAAGCAACGTTTTGTAGGCGCCAGACGCTATACACCTTAAGCCTCTAATAAATCTACAAGTTGCCGAAGCACCTGCTGGGCACGTGCCGGTAAACGGGCAATGCGCCTGGCCAGGCGGATATCCGCATCGGGAAGCACATCATATGAAACAGCCGGTTCATGGATTGTATTCCCGGATGCATAAAAGTATGATTTTTCCCCATGTAAAATCCACTCCATGGTTGTTTTTCCCAATTGGGCCATTTTATACAACACATCCGCCGGTGGGATGCGTCCCCGCAGATATTTACTTACGGCCGATTGACCGATGTTCAGATATTTGGCCAGTTGCCCCTGGTTTAAACCGTTTTGGCTCTGTATAAGTAAAAGCCGTTGACGGATTTCTTCTGCTGATATACCGGTAGAACTTGAAAAATCAGAATTCATGGCGTATATTCCAGTCGGGATATAAAAACATATTTGGAATATACGCCTATGTCTGTTGTATTTCAAGAAGAAAATTTATATCAGGATTGGTTAAGCCATGCCCATAGTAGCGAAATACTAAACGATGGACCGCACCATCTGCGTATTATCAATCCGGGGATATTAAACCGACAGCAGGGTCCTGACTTTGTAAACAGTCGTTTCGAACTGGATGGTATTGTTTATCAGGGTTCTGTTGAAATGCATCTTGACAGTCGCGATTGGTATGCCCATCATCACCATCTTGATCCGGCCTTTAGCGATATTCTGCTGCATATCGTCCGATCCGCCAGCGCCAATCATCAGGATGTTTGGCATGTTCAGCGCGAAACGGCAATTCCAACTTTTCGTTTACCACCTGCTCAAGGCCCCCTTGCACTTGCCACCTTGTATTGTCCCTTGCCCGCTCTGCCCCAGCGGGAGGGTCTTGATATTTTGTGGGAGCAGGCGCAAAGCCGTCTTGCGCAAAAAGTACGCAATTTTGCAGCGGCCCTGCGCCGCTATCCTCTTAAACAGGTCTTTGTTGGCACGTTATTCCATATTGCGGGTTATCCGCATAATACGCAGGCTTTTGAGCTTTTGGCTGCCGCTTTG
Source organism: uncultured Calditrichaceae bacterium (assembly GCA_964456445.1). Lineage (GTDB taxonomy): Bacteria > Calditrichota > Calditrichia > Calditrichales > J004 > CAYWBI01. The sequence goes on along the minus strand of CAYWBI010000063.1, from coordinate 15,660 downwards.
TATAAAAATCCTCTTCCGCAGACGCTTACGGCTTTTGCCTGGTTGGCCTTGCTGGCCGGTCTGTCGGGCTTTTTCGATAATCCATATCCCGACAATTATACCCGTTTGCTTCAGCTGGCGTATCAAAATTTTTTTTACAACCGTTTTGTCCCTTTATCATCCGGGGTTTGGAAGATGGGGGGCTGCCGGCCGGGCAATCATCCACATTTTCGTATGGCCGGGTTGGCGGCCCTTCTCGAAAAGGACCCAACCGTTCAGATTTTTAATTTATTATCAGAACGGCAAAATTTTAGCGTTATGTTCTCCCATCTCAGGGACTATTTTCAAATACCTGTTTCGCCATATTGGACGTCACATTATGCCTTATCAAAACCGGCCGGGATCAAACGGCGTTTTTACTGGGGTAAAGCGCGGATCGATGAGATTGTTCTTAATCTGATTCTGCCTTTGTCCATTGCCCGTTCACAGCGCTCGAACAGCCGTGGGTTTGAATCTTATCTTCGGGATATTTATCAGCACTGGCCGTCCAGTGTCCTATACGGACGTCTGAAAAAACGTTTTAGCTGGTATATGCCCATATTGAGGGCCTATCCCTATCATGCGCTGGGCCAGGGCGCGCTTGCCATAGAAAAAACCTATTGCTACCGGGGAGCGTGTTTGCAATGTCCTTTGATGCTGTCCAGTCAGAAGCGGCTCAAAAACGCCGGTTAACCTGGCCATGTCGCTCAGCAACATACTAAAAGTTAAACAATAACATTGATTTTGTTTATGGTTCACAATCATGGTAGATCGAAAATCTTGAATCGTTGATCGATGTTGGTATTGGGATTATTAGTTACAAAGTCTTAAAAGCTCAGTTGCCATCCACTTTAGCGGGTGGATAAAATACCACAATGATATCATGGGCTTTAGCCCAAAACAAATCATCTGCGGAACAATTTATAAAACCCTTTCAGGGTTCTTTATTATTGTCATATCTTTGCCAGGGCGTTGCCCTTCGCTTTGTTATTTTTCCCGGTTGGGGAAAAGTGAAATCGTGCCAGTTCACAAGTCCTTGATATACGAACAAGGAACGCCGATTTGTGATTTTAGAACGGCGCGGTCCTGGCAGATCAGAAATCTTCAATCGTTGATCGATGTTGGTGTTGGTTTTGGGGTGTGCTCAATTGCCATCCGCTTTAGCGGGTAGACAAGACACCAAAATGAGATCATGGGCTTTAGCCCAAAATAAATCATCTACGGAACAAATTATCAAACCCTTTCAGGGTTCTTTATTATTGTCATATCTTTGCCAGGGCGTTGCCCTTCGCTTTGTTGTTTTTCCTCGTTGGGGGACAGTAGAATCGTGCCAGTTCACAAGTCCTTGATATACGAACAAGGAACACCGATTTTTGATTTTGGAAGGACGCAATCATGGCAGATCAGAAATCTTCAATCGTTATTCGATGTTGGTTTTGGATTGTGGGCAATCACTCCCTTTTTGGATGCTCCATCACATACCCTCGGGTTCTGCTTCGCAGGGATACGGATTGAATTCAAAAGAACATGTTGGCCGCGGGCGAAACCGCCAGCACTTGTTCCCCGATTCGCAGTACTTCCGGTCTCTAATGTTGAATAGTGAACCGCCAAATATTGACACGTTCTTGAAAAAAGCTTAAACTTCTGTTTCTAATTCCACAAACAGCGCTAATAAAAAGCGAGGGTATGAAATGCAGATAGATTGGTTTGATGCAATTATGATCCGTAATTTTATATATGCCATCCTGGGCGTATTTATTGGTATTCTCTCATCGGTGGGCACGTACAAGCTATTTAACAAGACCACGCATTTTGATATACCGAACGAGTTGGAGAAGGGCAACCTGGCCGTAGGCGTGGTCGTGGCGGGCATTTTTATAATGATTGGTCTTATCGTGGGTTTAATTATCGGAATGAGTTTAAATTAATGGCAAAGCATTTTATCCCCATTCTACTTATTTTATTTTTCGTCGTCGCGGGCTGTGAAAACTCGGAACGTGTAGCCAGTAAGTCTGTTGATGAGAACGACACGCTTCTAATCCATATCCAGAAAAAATTACGTCAAAAACAGGAATTGTCGCTACTCAAAGAAAAGCTTTTCAAAGGGCGCATGGGACGGGCGCTGAAAAAATACCGGCCGGTCATAAAAAAATATGCCAAGCGCTATGGTTTTGACTGGCGCTTGATCGCCGCGCAAATTGTACAGGAATCCGGTTTTCGTGAAAAGGCCAAAAGCCGGGTGGGGGCCCGAGGGTTGATGCAGTTGATGCCATACACCGCCAAGGAAATAAGCCGGGAGCTTGATATTCAGTATATTATGCGTAGTCCCAGGGAAAATATAACGGCGGGCATTTACCATCTTAAGAAACAGTACAATCTGTTCCCAGACGCCAGGCGACCCGAAAGGACCCGTCTAGCGCTTGCCAGTTATAATGCCGGCGTGGGCCGGGTTTTTGACGCGCAAAAAATCGCTTCCTTTTATAAATTGTCGGCCAATCGATGGGGAAATGTCAAACCATATTTATCTATGTTAAAGAAATCTGACTGGCAACTTCATTTGCAGGTGTGGCCCGATGGTAAACCTCGCTATGGTTATTTCTATGGCTATAGGGAAACCATCGGCTATGTCGATAATATCTGGGAAAATTATTTGTTTTTCCAAAAGGTTTTCTGAGTTGTTCCGGCCAATTTTTAAAAATCTGTTTCAGATGCATTGATCCGGTTTTGTACTTGGGTTATTCCCCGGAACAAACGCTTATCCTCCTGAAATACCTAATTTTGCCCGGTTCGGGGCAAGTGCTTTGACCGATCTTTCCCAAAAACCGTTTCAAACTTATTGCTGCTGTTGAAATAAATTCTTAAAAATTGCGTTTTATCTGCAATATGCAGGTGTCGGAGTACACGCTGTTTTCTATAGTCGTTGATATGTGTTGTGCTATTTTACCATTTGTGATTATTGTCATTGATGGTTGCCCCTTTTTAAGTGGATATTTTAATTCAATTTTTTATATTGAGGTGTGATATGATCAAGGGCAAAAGAACGCTATCCCTTCTTTTACTCGGACGTATGTTGTTTTTAAATGGAATTATACTTTCAAGCCTGTTTGCCCTACCGGGAAACACGGTATGGGTTTCACCAAACGGCGATGATAATAATGGTACCGGTACGGAAGCAGCTCCCTATCAAACCATCAATTTTACGATGACACAGGTTGTTGGTGGTGATACAGTGTTGCTAAAAGGGGGGGACTATCCGGAAAACGTAGTTATCGGCAATAAAGATGCGTTTATCCTGATGGCCGCAAATCCGGCGGACACCGCGCGAATTGTTGCCCCTTCGTTTGGGCCAACCATCGACTATGTACCGGGAACGGCGTCGACCGGCCTTGCCATGCAAATAAAATATCTTGTGCTTACCCACAACCCGGATATCAAGGGGCCCGGTTTGCAAATAACCGATGGCGAATTGCTGTTGGAGGGTTGTCAGATCCGGTCCAATACAAGCGATGTTCCCGGAGCAGGGATTGTTATCCGTAACGGCCCGAAAGGGTTAAAGCCTGTTTTGCGCAAAAACCGGATATATAACAATACGGCCATCGCCGGCGCCGGTCTTTACAGCCAAAACGGGTCACTCGAACTTGATGAAAACAAATTTTATAATAATCTGGCAAGCGGCGGCAGCGGTGGTGCGGCCCTTTTCAAAAAAGCTTATGGTCTTACCCTGACCAAGAATGATTTCTACAATAATAAAGCGGACAGTGGCGCAGCCCTTGCGATATTCAGTAATCAGACCGATCAGTCCTTATCAAACAGCCTGGTCAATAACACACTTTATTTTAATTCTGCCGCTCAAAATGGCGGCGCGCTGTACTATGAGGGCGCGGCCACAAGCCTGGTGCTGGATGCAAATATTTGTGCCGAGAATGACGCATCCATTGATGGTGGAGCGGTTTATTTACAGTCCACATCAACGGTTATTCTTAAAAAAAATATAATTGTAGCCAACCTGGCCGGGCAAAACGGTGGCGCGGTTGTAATAAACCAGGTTGAAGCCGCGGTAAATATATGGAACAATAATTTTACCCAAAATCATGCGGATCAGAATGGCGGTGCAATTTATGTGAACGGATTGACAACCTTTAATGTTGGTGTGACAAGCAGTTTAAAAAACAACTTTTTTCATAACCGCGCCGGGAATTTGCTAAATAATATTTATTCCGTCAGTACCATACCGGGCCTGGACTTAAACAATAATTATTGGGGGACAACCGATCAAACATCCATCATCGGTACCCTAAGCATACCCAATATCAATACAACCTGGACCGGCTTCGAAACCCGGCCTGCAGCCGTAAGCCAAAAATTATTTCACCATCAACCATACTTGTGGTTCGCAGATGGCCGGCTTGATTTCGATTTGCCAGGGATAAATCCTGTGGGGGACAGTACCTTTGTGGCAACCACTTTTCCTGATACTAATATTACCATTGGCAGCGCTGTGACAGCTTTACCAAAAACATATACATTCAAGTGGGGCAACCTGCAAAACAACGGCGCGGGGGTGCGCCTGTACCTAAATCTGGACGACGCCGAACTTGTATTACTTGGCAACCCGGCCCCCACCAGCCTGAAAATATATGCGGACAATAGCGGAAAATGGCAGGAACAAACAACCATCAGCAATGCAACGGCAACGCGTTTACATAGTGATATTGTATCCGCCCCTTTTACGACCTATGCCATAGGGAAAAATGTCTCTGTTTCGGATTCGGGTTTTAATGTTTATCCCTTGCCAAATCAAACGGATGTGGGTCTGCTTCCATTGATAAAAGTGGTTTTTTCACAAGAAATGGATGCCGGCAGTATGCAGAGTTCTGCGCTTCAGCTCTATGGCGGGTCAAGTGGCAGCCACAGTGTTCAGCTAAATTATGACCCCCTGGACCGCGCATTGTGGATAAAACCTCTATCCGCCTTTGTTGCGGGCGAAAAAGTACGGGTGGTTTTAAGCGGTGAAATCCTCCATTCCGATAAAACGTCGATCAATGGATACAGCTGGAACTTTCGTATCGGCGCTTTTCATGGTCGTGGACAGTTTACCGCACAGGGGGTTAAAACAGTACCCGGTCAGCACCGGATAGCCTTTAACAATTGGACGGGCACCGCTTCCCCGCAAATGATCCGCTTGTCATCAACCCTGTTGGAAGTTCTCAACCCCGATGGTAATGGCGGGTATCAGTTAGAGGCTTCTCAAACGCTTGATGCAAATTTTAAACAAATGAAACTTGCCGATCTTGACCGTGACGGACGCAATGAGATTGTGCTTTTAAACGATACGGATATCCGCGCTTACAGTTATGGTGCGGACGCCACTTTTTCACCGATCATGGATACCACCCTGACCACGGGTTCAATATTAAAAGACGCGCTTATAGCTGACTTTGATATGGATGGCCAGCTCGATTTTGCCTTATTGCGCGATCAATTTGATTTTCGTGAAATAAGCCATTATCAGGGCGCCTTCCGGGATGGGGTTTTCCATCTGACCTTTCAAAATCCGACTTTGTTAAATGGCCCGGGTGCGGCCCTAAGTTTTATGGATATCGATTTGGATGGGCAGCCTGATATAACCGTACTGCAAGGGGCCGCCATAAATGATCTCGGCATGTTACCAAACAATCTGGGTGCATTTACTACACACTATGAAGTCTTTAAAGATATAAGCACACCGCGGCTAATGGCAAATGCAGATGTTTGGCGTGATGCGGCTTTTGGCAATCAAAGGGAAGTGATTGTTACCGGTCTGAACAGCGCTGCGGAACCGCTTCTGAAGGTTTTTAACATCGATGCCGGAAAGGCCCTTGTCGAACAATATGCGCTGACCCTCACAGCAGGTGTAAATGATATGAAAGTAGCCGATCTCAACTCGGATGGGTTTAATGATCTGCTACTGGCGCTTGATGACGGACATATTGAGATACTTTTTAGCGATCAGGGCAACTTGTTGAACCAGCAGATGATTGTTACCCAATTTGTGCCCCAAAACGTTCAACTGATAGACCTGGATGGCGATGGGGATCTGGATATATTCCTAAGCAATAATGACAAGGGAAACATTCAAACACAGATATTAATAAACGGCGATCGAACGTCGCGCACCTGGTATGTGGACGCCCTGGCCGCGGCCAATGGTGATGGTAGCAGTGCTTTGCCCCTACGCAGTATCAATGAGGCCATCGCCCGTAGTTTTGCCGGCGATAAATTACTGGTTGGGCCAGGCAGCTATTCTGAGTTTCTCGATATCGATCATGATCTTATACTGGAATCGGCTACTTCTGCTCCGGTAAATTTATCCGTACCGGGAACGGCCGGGTTTGTGAACGCCCTGATTGATGTGCGGGGTGCGGCTTCTTTTAAATTAAAGAACTTTGTCCTCGCCAACCCACAACAAATCCCGGGGATGACAGCTCTTAGATTACAGGCTATCGATAATATAAGTGTAGAAAAGATAAATCTTGAAAATTTTGATACCGGTATTCATAGCCAAAAATCAACAGGCGTCCTTAATGATATTGAGCTTGCGGATGGTATGGACGGTTTGGTCAGCGATTCATCCGATGTGACAATCAATGGGGCCAAGGTGCATGGTTTCAGCAAGCGGGGGATGTGGTTTAGCGCTTCACAGGCGCTTGTCGATAGCGGGGCTGTCTATCAAAATACTACAACCGGTCTGCCGGGATTTGCCGGTATCGTGGTCGATGAACAATCTGTTATAACCCTTCAAAACCAGAAAATAACAAATAATGGCAATGCCAATATTTATCTGAACGATGCAACATTGAACGTCCGCTTATCCAAAATTGCAAATGCACTTCGCTTAAACACCCTTGGGGGTAATGGCATTGTCTCTCGTTCCAATGGGAGTTTAGATATAATCAATAGTTTATTTGTTTATAATCCCAAAAGCGCAGTGGACAGCGAAGACGGTAAGCTGCAAATTACGAATTCCGTGCTGGCCTTTAATGATACCCTGTCAGAAAACAGCGGCGGTGGGGTACGATTGATCAATGGCAAGGATTGTACCATAAAAAACAGTGTCTTTTTGGGTAATGCCCGGGCAATAGATGCCGGCAATAGTTCTTTGACCGTACGTTATAATGATTTTTACCAAAATAAAAATTCAATACAAGGCGTGACGCCTGGCGTGGGTAACCTGGACCAGTCTCCTTTGTTTGTGTATAGTAACAGCCCGTTTGGTGTTGACAGAACACCGGATGATTTTCCTGCTTTTAAGTTGGCTGCCGGTTCCCCTTTGCTGGATTCGGGTAGCCCGCTTATAAAAAACGGCGAATCGGATTCACGTTCGGATATTGGGATCTTCGGGAATTTATCCTATCCTTATGGAATAACCTCGGTGCCGGAGGTACAAATGGCCGTGGCCGATACCGCATTACAGCTTAGCTGGCAGCTCCCGGGAACAGAGGAAAATAGCATGCTGGCCGGTGTTGCGCTCTTTAGAAGCAGTGATATAGATTTTAAACCGGACACCGTCAACCGACTGGAAATCCTTAGCGGGACTCCCTTAGGTTATCTCGATAACGGTGTGGACTTTGGCATAAACTATTATTATAAATTGGCATTCATAGATTCAAATGGGGCGTCGATGGCCTATTCTGCCGGCACTATCGGGCGTCCCGATACCTATCAGTTGATCGCTCAACGTGATTCCTTAAAGGTGCAACTTCGGGTTGGGGATTCTCTTGCCTATACGATTCCTTTAAGAAATGATAGTTCTTTCCCTTTTAGGGCAATACTGAAAACGGGCAAACCGGATTGGTTACAAACAAGGCAGGCGGTCGTGGATGTTACGCCGGGTCAAACGGTTCCCTTTACCCTGTTGTTTTCGGCTATGGATTTACAGAATGATTCCCTGTACAGCGCCCGGGTTTTATTTAGTGCGGCGGAAAACCGTACCCTGGAGGTTCCGCTCGATTTACAAATGCTGGTAAGTGGACATGATCAATTGTTGCCGGATACAAAAATCGGTTCATTCTTACCGGACAGTTTGCAACAAACGGCTTTTTCGGTGGCATTTAGCGCCGATGATACATCCCGCAGTACATTTGGAAGCAGTCTCGGACAAATCCGCTATGTGTATAATTTAACGGATTTGAAGGGAAATATTCTGCAAAGTGGAAACACGGATACGCGCGAACTGAATTTTTATAATCTCGCCAACGGTTCCTATATATTTAATGTAGCCGCAATTGATACGGCCGGGAACGGCGCTCTCGGCGTAAATAGCGCTAAACGTCAGCTTACTGTTAACCTGCAGCCCTTACGTCTTTCCCGGAACGTTTGGCAATTGGTTACGGTCCCGCGGGTTATGGCACAATCAGAGGTAAAGCCGGATGTTAAGGAAATCCGCGCGCTTAAACGTTGGATTCAGGGTGGTTATTTTGATATCAATATTGATTCCCTAACTCCTGGCGCCGCGTATTGGGTTTACGCCAGCAAGGTTGTGAACATCGATTTACAGGATTATGCGGTGGCTTCGGCCGATAGTGTTTACCGCGTACCGTTAAATGCCGGTTGGAATATGATTGGCAACCCGTGGAGCTGGGATATCGCCTGGCAGCGCCTGAATTTGAGCCGGGTTAATACGCCACAGGTAGTTTATGGATATGAACAAGCGGTTAACGGCCAATTGATTTCCGGTGATAAAACGTTCTACAGCTCAACAAAATCCGCTATTGGTTATGATGTGGAGGAAGGCAATCGGATGCGACAGGGGCGTGGCTATTGGCTCTATAGCAAGGAAAAGGCCATACTTTTCATGGATCCGCTCCCGATGCAGCCCGAAACGGGCAATGCCGATGTAAAAACATCCGTATTTGCCGGAGTACCCGGGATGGATAAAATAGTTCATCTCACCTTAAGAAACGGGCCCTATGTCGATAAAAATAATTATTTTGGTGTTTGTGATAAACCGGAAAGCTATCCCTATTTTTTCAGGAACACACTTGAACCCCCGCAGGTCTTTGATCTTCCGCGGCTTTATGCCATAAAAGAAGGACGCAAAATTACCGCCAATCTGCGTGCCATGATGGGGGCAGATTCTGTATATAGCTGGGATATTTTAGTTGAAAATCCACTGTCAGATCAGGAGAGCCCTATGTTAAGCTGGGAACCGCCTGCCGCCGACAATGAAGTGTTTTACTTTCTGTATCACCTGGAATCGGGCAATTGGTTTAATATGGCCCAGGTCGATTCCTTTAGGATTCAGAACAAATCGAGCCGCAACCACTTTAAACTGTTTGCAACACCCGATGTGGATTTCAGACCAACGATTTTACCCGTAAAATTCAGTCTGGGGCAAAACTATCCAAACCCATTTAACCCCGAGACCCGGATAGAACTTAGCGTGCCATTTTTTGCCGATGGAGTGAAGGCTACGTTAGATGTATATGATGTACTGGGCCGAAAAATAAAAAATTTAATTAATAAACCTTTAAAAAGCGGCGAAATAAAAGTTCGCTGGGATGGACGAAATACCCTGGGGCAAAAAGTTGCAAGCGGCGTATATTTTTATCGCTTCCATGCCGGGAAATTTACGACCTCTAAAAAAATGGTTCTTTTGAGGTGATCTGTTCGTTTGATATTCCCGGATGGGAAACGCGGGCAGAGCTAAAGCGGTTTCATATAAAAATATTATACTTTTAAAATCCGGAAGGATTAACGATGAGAAAATTAATTGTTGCCTTGGCGGGCATTTTGTTGACGTCTTCATTTGTATTCGCGGATAATTCCGCGCGCGTAAAATTCCAGGTTGGCACGGTTCAGCGACAATCAGCACATAAAACATCCTGGCAGAAAACACGGATCAACGACAGGGTATATCAGGGGGACCGGCTTAAGACCTCGGTTGGCTCGCGTGTTGAATTGGAAATGCCCGACGGTTCAGTCATAAAAGTTGATCAAAGCAGTATTTTTGATGTAAAGGAAATAAAAACGGCGGAAAGCAATAATGAAGATAAAATGAGCTTTACCCTCTGGGCGGGGAATATATGGGCGCATTTTAAAAAAATTGTAAACAGCCGTCAGAGCCGCACGATAGAAAGCCCCAGCGCGGTTGTGGCAATCCGTGGCACTACACTGGAAATAAACGTGAACCGTGAATTGACCACAACAGTAAGCGTGGTAGAAGGCAGGGTTTCGGTAAAATCACGGGAAGCGAAAGGTGAAGTGTTTGTAAACAGCAACCAAAAAACCGTGGTAAAAAAGGGACAGCCCCCGGCAAAACCCACAACAAGCAGCGCTGCTCCAAAGACAACTTCTCCCACAGGGGGATTTTCTTTCACCGTAAATAAGCTTCCGATTAAAATTACAGACTCTTCCGTGTTGGGCGGTGGTGTTAAAATAACGGGTAAAACAATTGCGGGTGCACAGGTTCTGGCCAATGGCATGGCGTTGCGTGTTGGCCGTGATGGCTCCTTTAACGGCCTGGTACGGGTTCGTGAAGGGATAAATAAATTTGATGTAATTGCAACATATCAGGGCAAGACAATTACACGTAGGGTTGGTGTTTTTATAAATACAAAAAAACCACGGATCAAACTCTCTACCCCTCTGGTATCCGGCTTTTTTAACAAAAGGAATTACAGTTTAAGCGGAGCGGTTTTTGATGATACGCCCCAGGATAAAATCAAAGTGTTTTTAAATGGGGAACTTGTGGGCGATGTACGTGGCCGCGGGAGTTTTAACCGCACAATCGTTCTGCAGGAAGGTGAAAACATTATCCGGGTCTCTGCCCGTGATTTAGCCGGAAATACAAGCGAATATGGCGATCATTTATTTTTGGATACCGTTAAACCGGTTATAACCATAACCAAACCGGCCCAACGTAATTTTATCCGGCTTGAGCCGCCCGCGCCGCCCATACAAAATAAAAAACTTAGGAACCGTTTTCGCCAAATTATCCGTGGCGTTATTATTGACCCGGAGCCGTCGTCAAAATTAAAAAGGTTGCAAGTCAATGGTAAAGAAATCCGTCCAAATTCCGATGGTAGTTTTGAAACAGAAATTATACTGGAAAGAGGACGCAACCGAATCGTAGTCATTGCCGAAGATCTTGCCGGCAATATTGCCCGTGATGCCTCCCGAGAAATTATTGTGCGCTAAGGATACTTCGACCAAATGAACAAACTATTGATTCTGCTTCTGATCGGATTGCCCCTTTTTGCAGTGGGGCAGCAAAGCATTGACATTACCGGACGTATCTCCATAAATACAATGAATACCGGTTATGATGAAAAATCGAAGATTAAACCGGATACGGTGGATGGGGCCGGTTATGGCAAAACATCCCTCATCCCCGGGCTAAACCAAACTTTAAACATGGCGCTTTTTGCCCGGACGAGCAAACTCGATATTAGTTTGCTGGGTGAAATAAGCAACAATAAATGGAACCGACTCGATTTTAATAACCAAAATTCAATCAATCGGCTCAGTCTGAGTGTCCGCTTTGCCAATCATGAAATTATATTGGGTGATTTCTTCGAAAATGGTTCGGATATTTTTATTCAAAGCCGTGAAATACGCGGTGCCCGTGTTACGCTAAATTTTAATGATTTATGGGGACGTGACAGCCATTTAAAAGTGCGTAGCATGTATGGCCTTGCCCAAAAAAAAATAGCAATTGGCTCGCATTCGATAGGAATATATAAACAATTTGAATCCAGCGGGGTTTTTAACCGCACACTTGGCGCGGCCTCTGTATCTGCCGGGCAAAATGGTTTATATGATCTTGGATTCCATTTCTTAACCGCTATCGATGATACCACTTCCATAAAAAGTTCGCTTAATACGGCTTTAAAGAACACAGCCTATGGTGCAAACGCCAAACTCAATTTGTGGAAAAAACACATCCAGTTATTTGCCGACGGCTACCTTAGCAAGAAGGATACACTTGGCGCCTTGTCAAATACGGATAATTCTTATAAAGGTGGAATAGATTTTCGTTATAATAAATTTAAAGCAGTAGCCTATTATCAAAGGATAGGTTTTAATTACTTTAGCGCCGGTTATCCCTTTTTATTAACCGATAAAAAAGGCTTGCACTTTAATACGGTCTATGGTATTTCCCGTCTGTTTTTTCTTGGCTTTGATGGCGAACAGTATGATAATAACCTGGATAATGATGCAGGCATGCCCACAACTAAAACCAGGCTGGGTGAATTCTCGCTTACGACAAATATCCCAAGATGGCCGGAGCTGACCCTGGTTCTTGGTTTTCGTGACGATAAGAGCAACACCTTAGTTGACCTGAACGGGGATAAGACAAGTACCGATAAAATTTCCCGTAAAATTGAAGCCCGCTATGCCCAGAATTTTAGTACCACACGGCTCTCTTTTTCAACCATCTATCTGGATTTGGACGATCGCAGCCAAATTGTCGGTGGCTCACCCCTGGGTACAAAACAGCTTATTGCCTCTTTGAATTTTTACACACGCCCTAATAATAGTTTTTTCATATCCGGTGGTGCGGTTTACAGCGGGCTAACATTGTCCGATAACAAAAAGAATAATAATTATTTTGTTTATCAAAGCAATCGCTGGGATATAATCAGAAATAAATTATTGTTTGAATCAAATCTCAATTTTTCAAAAAATACCGCTGCAAATGGCGGGGATGATGATCTGCTTAGTAATTATTGGAATATATCCGGTCTGCTTTCACTGGAATATTTTTTCAATCCAAATATTTCGTTTAAACTCATCTCGGGGCTTAATACTCAACGAATGAATTATACGGTTGACCATGCTTTGCTTATTTTGCAAAAACCGGATGTGGATCCCACTTTTTTTAATGGTAATGAATCCTACAACGCCGTAATTTATGGCGCTGAGATCAATTGGATGTTTTAACCGGTTTATTTACCCGGGTTCCAAACCAACAAAATTTACTAAGCACTTGTGCGGACCATTGTCTGAATTTCTACTATGCAACGTTGTCTATGCGGCCATGAAAACGGCTGGTGGCTTTGGTATTATAAGCTAATGGGGCAGCATCTTCTTTCTCACATAAAAATAAAAAACAAATAATTACACATAGGTCCTTTTATGTTTACAGGATGTGATTTTTATAATCTTGATGAATTGTTCTCGGATGAGGAGCGGATGGTCCGTGATACCGTCCGGCAATTTGTGGATAATAAATTTTTGCCCATAATACGCGAGCATCACCGCAGGGCAACTTTTCCATTGGAAATTATTCCACAATTAGGCGCGTTGGGCTGTCTTGGTGTAACCATTCCGGAAAATTATGGCGGGGCGGGTCTCTCATCATTTATTTATGGCTTGGCCATGCAGGAGCTGGAACGTGGCGATAGCGGGTTGCGCTCCTTCGCATCGGTACAGGGGAGCCTGGTTATGTACCCGGTTTTCAGTTATGGCAGTGAAGCTCAAAAGCAAAAATGGTTACCAGGATTGGCCAGTGGAGAAAAAATCGGCTGTTTTGGGCTGACCGAGCCGGATTTTGGCTCCAACCCTTCAGGGATGTTGACCCGTGCAAAAAAGACCTCTGCCGGCTGGTTGTTGAACGGCAGCAAAATGTGGATTACAAACGGCGCTCTTGCCGATGTGGCTGTTGTTTGGGCGCAAACCATAAAGGGCATCCGTGGATTTTTAGTTGAGAAAGGCACACCGGGTTTTAATGCCAGGAAAATAGAAGGAAAGTTTTCATTACGGGCCTCGCATACCGCTGAGTTGAATTTTGACGATTGTTTTCTCGATGAAAACGCAATACTTCCGGGGGCGACCGGATTACGCGCCCCACTTTCCTGCTTAAACGAAGCGCGCTATGGTATCGCCTGGGGTGTGGTTGGCGCAGCGATGGCCTGTTATGACGAAGCGTTGAATTATGCAAAATCCCGGGTTCAATTTGACAAACCCATTGCAGCCTTTCAACTTACACAAAAAAAACTTGTGGAAATGTTAAACGAAATCACTAAAGCCCAGTTGTTAAACTACCGATTGGGACGAATGAAAGACGCCGGGACTTCAAAACATTATCATGTATCCCTGGCCAAACTCAACAATGTTTCCAATGCACTAAAGATAGCCCGAACAGCCCGAACAATTCTTGGTGCAAATGGAATTTCCGATGAATATCATGCCATACGTCACGCTATGAATTTGGAATCGGTTTTAACTTACGAAGGAACCCACGAAATACACACGCTTATTGTTGGGCAGCAAATTACCGGTGAAAGCGCATTCAAATGAATAATATGAGTATTTTAAAAGTTTTGCTTGTAGAAGATGAACCTGTTACACGGCGCGCCCTGGAACACGCGTTTGAAAAAAACAGTATAAATTTTTTCTCAGCGGTAAATTTGAAACAAGCAATCGAGCAATTAAAAAGCAGGCACTTTGACCTCATTGTTTCTGATATATGGCTGCCGGACGGTTCCGGGATGGATTTGCTCGACCTTGCTTTTAAGTACCGGATCAGTACCCCATTTGTTGTCATAACCGCTTCTGAAGATGAACGCCTTGTAAAGCAGGCGATGGAAAAAGGCGCATCGGATTTTTTAACAAAACCGTTTAATTTAAGAAATATTCCTACTATTATAAATCGTAATATTCAGCGCTTTCGGCGTGAACACGAACAAAATAATCCTAAAAAAGCTTCTGTTTTACTAAAGACCATCAAAGCGTTGATAAGTGCCCTCGATGCTAAAGACCCCTATACCTCCGGGCATTCCATCCGTGTGGCGTATTATGCCGGACTGATGGCGAAAAAACTTCAGATGAATGCAATCGATACCTTCAACCTGCAATTGGCGGCGGTGCTTCACGATATCGGTAAAATTGGCCTGTCCGACCATATCCTAAACAAAAGCTCGTCCCTGTTGGAAGATGAATACAAGGAAGCTAAGGAACATGTTGTTATTGGCAGCGACATTGTGGGGAATATTGATGAGCTGGATGTCGTTGCAACCATTATCCGTCACCACCATGAACGATGGAACGGGGCTGGCTATCCCGATGGATTAAAGGAGGAGGCCATTCCTTATCTGGCCCGTGTATTAACCATCGTGGATACATACGAGGCCATTGTTTCACGAAGAAGTTATAGTGTCGAGCGTTCATCGGCTTATGCCATGAATGAAATAAAAAAATATAGCGGCGTTCAATTCGATCCGCAACTTGTTGATGTATTTCTCTCGTTACAACATGATCCGTTGTTTGACAAGGCCCTTGGCCAAGAATTCTCTTTTGCTGAGACGGTGCAGTTTAGCTGAAATTTTGCCAGATTCTAAATAAACCCCTGGTTCGCCCGTCGTTTTATTGCTTGTTTGTTGAACGGACGATGTAAAACGTTTTTGCCGTTATTTGTTTAATTTATTTGAAAGGAGGTCAAAAGCTAAAACAGATTACAACCTATTTATTCCAACCACAACAGGAGGAGATATATGAAGCGTTTAATATTAAGTGTTCTTTCAGTATTTTTACTTGCAGCATTTACCTTTGCGGGCGCACTGGAAAATATGCAGGTAAAAATGAATACCGAAGCCCCTAACTTTGCGGGCTGGAACAAACGTGATATTGTAGTGAAGTTTGACAAAAGTACGCTAAGTA
>CAYWBI010000062.1:0-19013 GCA_964456445.1 uncultured Calditrichaceae bacterium | reverse complement strand
TTGCAGCTTTTAATATTGTCAGTTCACTTGTGATGGTGGTGATGGACAAGACCCGTGAAATAGGCATCCTTAAATCCATGGGCGCATCATCCAAAACAATTATGAAAATATTTTTATATGAGGGCTTATTGGTAGGTGTGCTTGGCACCCTGGCCGGATTGATTCTGGGATATGGGATTGCGTTTATCCAAATCAAATTTCATATCATATCCCTGCCCGGCGATGTGTATCTGATAAGCACACTCCCATTGAAATTACGCTGGTTGGATTTTTTTGTAATTACCTCCATATCAATGGCGCTGAGTTTGCTCGCCTCTGTGTATCCGGCTTATCGGGCTTCCAAACTTTTGCCCGTGGAGGCGATACGCTATGAATAAATCTAAAGAATTTGCCATACAGGCGCGTAATATAGTAAAAAGTTATAACACCGGTCCGCAGCAGGTTCAGGTTCTAAAGGGATTAAATCTTGATTTACCCCTGGGGGAAGTGGCCATTATCATGGGACCATCCGGGGTTGGCAAAAGCACCTTACTGCATGTCCTGGGTTTGCTTGATTTGCCCAGTGAAGGCAAACTGAGGATTGCTGGACAGGACACCGCCTTGCTTAAAGAAACCGAATTAGCACGCTTGCGCAACCAAACCATTGGCTTTGTTTTTCAGTTCCATCATTTGCTGCCCGAGTTCAGTGCTTTGGAAAACGTGTTGATACCGGCTATGCTGTATGGAACTATTTCGGCGGAGCAGCAACGATATGCCAGGGAGATTTTAGACCTTGTAGGGCTCTCACACCGTCTGGATCATAAACCCCGGGAGCTTTCCGGAGGCGAGCAACAACGGGTTGCCGTTGCCAGGGCGCTTGTAAACAAACCTAAAATCCTTATGGCCGACGAACCTACGGGTAACCTGGACAAAGCCAATGGCGAGGCGCTATACGCGCTCCTGTTAAAGCTTAACAAGGAAATGGGCCAAACACTTTTGCTGGTGACCCATAATGAACATATGACCTTGAGCGCAGACCGATTGATACAGATGGAAGATGGTATTATTGTGGGGCAGAAGGACGGTGAACAGTGAAAAGTACGTGTTCCGGGTTCTCCATACAATGCGGGTACACGGTCAGGCAGGGCGCCCGGACAAGGCCCTTTGTTCTTTGAATCGCCGGATAATCCTTTGTGATGGGAATAGCTTTTATTCATTCTGCGAAAAATGATAGACTCATACTTTGTTGCCATAAGGACTTTTTCGCGCACAATGAGGCTGAATTGATACACATAGCCAGCGTTTTGTCAACATCCCAAAAATTGCTGTAAAAACTGAAAGAATGGAAAAAGATTTTGCGTTTTTGCCAGCAGAACCATGTTTTCCCAAAAGCGATAACAAGTAAAAATTAAGATATTTTCCAATGTCGTCCACAATTATACAAGACGAACGCATCAAATTTTTCAAAGGCGTCGGGCCAAACCGGGCCCGTGCCATGGCCGCCAATGGCCTGAACACTTTCGATGACCTGATCCATTATTTTCCCCGTCGCTATATTGATCGCTCAACCATTATTCCTATGGACGCCCTACAGGAAAACCAGGAAGTGACGGTTATTGGCAAGGTTGAATCTGCCGGTATCCGCCGCGCCCGGCGTTCGTATTTTTATATTGTCATAAGTGATGGCAAGGGAATGGTGGAAGCCGTATGGTTCAATGCGGTTAAATTTTATCAAACGGTTTTCAAAATCGGTGAATGGGTTTCACTTTCCGGCAAACTAAATTATTATAGGGGCTATCAATTTACACACCCGGATTTTGATAAGCTTGGCGAGGGCGAATTTGATAATTTATATAACACCGCGCGTATTCTACCCTTTTATCCCGGGAATGAACTCTTCCGCAAATTGGGTATAAATTCCCAGGTTTTTCGTAAGGTGATGCGTCAGATTTTCGAGCACCACCCACCGGTCTATGAAGAACCTTTGCCAGTGTCTCTTCGATCCCGTTATAATTTTCCACCACTGACGGATGCCTTAAAAGAAGTACATCTCCCGCAAAGTGAAAAACAACTTGCCCGCGCCCGGGAACGGTTGATATACGAGGAGTTTTTTTATCTGCAACTTTTGTTTGCCTTACAGCACAGGCATGGCGGGCAGCAGGAAGCTGGCATTCCATTTGACAAGAACAGCGAGAAAGCTGTTTTATATTATAAGACGTTGCCTTTTGAACTGACCAACGCACAAAAAAAAGTTATCCGTGAAATACGGCGGGATATGAAAACCGCGCATCCCATGAACCGTTTGCTGCAAGGCGATGTGGGTTCGGGAAAAACCCTTGTAGCCACGATGGCCATCCTTTATTGCATAGACAATGGCTATCAGGCCGCGATGATGGCCCCGACGGAAATCCTTGCCGAACAGCATTATCAAAATCTGCGTCCGGTTATGGATAAACTTGGCATCCCTCTGCTTTTACTGACCGGTAGCAGGAGGGATAAGGAGAGAAGGGAAATTCAGGCCCTGCTTGCCAGCGGACAACCATTGTTATTGATTGGTACGCATGCCCTTTCCCAGGAATCCGTACGTATGGCAAGGCTTGCCTTGGTCGTTATCGATGAACAGCACCGTTTTGGGGTTTTGCAACGGGGCGCATTAATTGGGAAAGCCGATGTCCGTCCGGATGTGTTGGTAATGACCGCGACGCCCATACCGCGTACCCTGGCCATGACCGCTTATGGCTCGCTGGACGTTTCCATAATCAACGAATTGCCGGCAAACCGTAAACCGATCCGAACCGTTATGCGTTATGATAATCAGGCGGACAAAATTTATGGTTTTATACGCAAACAGGTAGAAAAAGGAGAGCAGGCCTATATTGTTTACCCTCTGGTGGAAGAGAGCGAGAAAATTGATTTAAAGGCCGCGTCCGAAGGATATGCATATTTACAGAACGGGCCTTTAAAAGGATTAAAACTTGGTTTGTTACATGGACGTATGAAATCCGTGGATAAAGAAGCGGTGATGCGCGAATTCTCTTCGGGCAAACTACAAATATTGATTTCAACCACGGTGATCGAAGTTGGAGTGGACGTCCCATCCGCCACTATAATGCTTATCGAACATGCCGAGCGGTTTGGGCTGGCACAACTGCATCAGCTACGTGGCAGGGTGGGGCGTGGTGGCGGGCAATCCTATTGTATCCTTAAAACACCCTATAATGTTGGTGATGTGGCCCGGCAGCGAATCCAAATTATGACCCGGACCAATGATGGCTTTATCATTTCAGAAAAAGACCTCGAGCTCCGTGGTTGGGGGGACTTCTTTGGCACCCAGCAAAGTGGTCTGCCCGAATTTAAAATTGCCCATCCCATCCGTGATGTCGAATGGCTGGAAAAAGCCCGCGAAGATGCTTTTAGATTAGTGGATAAAGACCCGCAGTTACGCAAACCGGAAAACAATGACCTGCGCTGTAAGATTCTTGAAGAATATCACGAGCGGCTCGCATTGTTTAAAATCAGTTAAGCTGTCCTTTGCCACTTCCAATAGTCATCCGTACCCATTAATGGTCGGATCAACAAATAGCATGATCGATCTGACATTCCCCGAATATAAACCGTGATTTAGCATTTTGCCCTAAACGGGCAGCGCGGGAAACAAAACAGCTTGTAATGGCCAGGAACAATTTGTTGAAATTAGGGACTGATTTATCCCTAACTGAAAGTGAGGGCAATTGATACGACAACCAGGTTTAAGAAAATGAAGCGGTTCTTAAGGCCCGGTATAAAAGACAATTGTACCGTTTACAATTATTGACCGGGACACTATCGATGAATCTTATTAAATACTTGCAAGTAATAGTAGTAAAATATTATATTAAAAACAATGGAGATCAATATGAGGCAAGATAGCATAAAATTTTTAGTATCGCTTGGCTTTAACCATTTGGAGGCAGAGATATATATTTTATTGTTGTCCCAGGAACCGATGACAGCCTACCGTGCAGGCAAGCTTTTGGAAAAGCCAACAGCAAATGTTTACAAGGCAATCGAGTCTTTAAGCAGAAAAGGGGCGGTAATTGTAGAAGAAGGAAACAACCGATTATGTCGTGCAATAGACCCAAAAGAATTTCTAAATCAATTGAAATTAGATTTTATACATAAGACAAAACGGGCTTCCGATGCTTTGTCAAACTTAAAACCGGAAATTGATGATGAAAGAATTTATCAATTAAAATCTTTGCCTCTTGTAATCGAACGGTGTAACAAAATGCTTGAAAATTGTCAAACGATTGCAATTATTGATGCATTTCCAAAACCGCTAAATGCCATAAAATCGGCAATTGAGGCCGCTGCAAAACGCGGTGTGGAAATAGTTATACAGGCATATCAGCCAATAAAATTGGAAGGGGTGCAGGTAGCCCTGACCCATGAATATAAAAAAGTGCTTGAATATTGGAAAAGTCAGCAGCTTAATGTGGTCATTGATGGAAAAGAGCACTTGTTAGCTCTTTTTGACAGTACATTTTCTAATGTTTACCAGGCAACCTGGAGCAAAAATTTGTATTTATCATGCATGCACCATGCCGGCCTTTTTAGAGAACATACCATCCATCAGTTAATGGCTGTAGAACAAAATGAAAACATGACAGACAAAATAACCGAGATACTAGAACGGCAAAAGTTTTTTTATAACAGCATGATTCCGGGGCAAAAGGAATTGTTCCTCCGATATTCAACTTTGGATTATAGTCAACAAGAAGATTAATAAAGGGGTTAAAATTATGAAGATTAAGCAAACACCACTTATCGCCTTTCTTTTAGGCGCTGCTATATTTATTATTTCTATTGTGCTAACACTACTGATTTCTCCTGTTGTTACGGATAATTTGGCGTTAAAGTATATTTGGCTGAATCAATTTTTTCTTAAATCGCTTATTTTTGTGCTATCTGTTTTGGCAATTATTTTTATTGGTAAAAGTACTTTGCCCGCTTATGGTTTTAAAAAAGCGGAAAATGCAAAATGGATGAGGGTTTTCTTCGCAGGCGCAGGGCTAGGCGCATTAGCTACATTAATTGTCTTGGCAACGCCTGCTAAAGGAATTCCAGAATTAAAAAGGTACACCATAATTGAGTTTATCATTTTTATATGGTTTTACTCCAGTATTACAGAAGAAGTCCTTACCCGAGGATTTGTCCAGGGTTTTCTTGAACCTTTAAAAAAACAGACAATCTCATTACTGGGTAAAAAAGTAAGTGTTCCGGTTTTTACAGCCGCATTGCTTTTTGGTATAATGCATTTAAGCCTGTTCTTCAAAGGGGCAGATTTTTACACCATAACAATAATAGTTGTTTTTACATTTTTGTTAGGTATCATTGCCGGTAATTACCGTGAAAAATTTAAAAGTATTTACCCGGCGATTGTAACCCATATTGCCTTTAACATTGGAGGTTTGTTTACTGCTATAGTTTTTAACATTATAAAAGTTATAGTGAGTGGCCGGCATCTATCATAAATATCAATCTTTATAATCGGCAACTCTATAAGTAACGATGTCCTTTAAGGCATGGGTGGCGCCAAATTAATTATAACAAAAACCCCTGAAGACATAGGTTTATATTTTCCGCGCAGAAGACCTTGCGAATAAAACCAGCTTTATGGGCTATACCGGGACCGTGTGGTACATTTAGATTCCCATGAAAATATTATTATATATTTGCTTAAACCTTGTATCCATACTTTATAGCCAAACACTATCTGGTATTATTATTGACAAAGATACAAATCAACCGCTCGCAGGCTGTAATATTTCAATCTTTGGGACCAACCGTGGGGCAATCAGTAATAATGAAGGGCATTATTTCCTGACCCTATCTTCAGGCGAACAGAAAATCATCTTTCAGTATATCGGCTTTAAGTCTGATACCCTTTTTATAAACGTCAAAAAGATTTCAATCACAAAAGATATCTACCTCTCGCCACAACTATTTATGTCGGATAATATTGTTGTTTTCCCCGGGAAGTATTCAGAAGCAGAACAGCTTATTATCAGGGCATCAAGAGAGAAAAAGAAAAACCTGAAACTGCTGCAAAATTATGATTGCAGATCATACACAAAAATTTCTATCTCAGGTTGGGTTGATAGTCTAAAGGATAATTATGCCATGATAATGGAAGCATATTCCGAACTTATATGGAATTCACCTAATGACTGGCATGAAGTTATTAAAAGTCTAAGGACAACAGCTAACATCCCACACTCAATCAGTTGGCTAAACGGGAATTCATTTTTAGATATTAACTCCGATAGGATCCAACTTGGCAAAAAGGTAATTATTGGCCCTACGGCGCCAGATGCCATAAAATATTATAACTATAAAATTGTCGATACACTTTATCAGGATAATCGTCGTATTTATAAGATGAATATTGAGCCAAAGGAAAACATCCGCCCCTTGATGGGCGGTCAAATTTATCTGATAGACAAACTTTTTATAATTCAGAAAATTGATATCAAATTAAACAAAAACGCAAACTTTGGCATGTTCGAAGATATCTATATTGCCGAGAACTACAAGCCATTTAAAGATAATATATACTTACCTAATCATTCCTATTGGGAAAGCGCATGGATACTTGGCTTGCCAGGTTTTCCAAAATTACGATATCGTAAAACCAATTTTCGTGAAGGTTACCAAATAAACCGGGAAGATAACAATTTTTTAAAAGGAACTACAAAAATTGAAATTGATGAAAGCGTTCCTTTTGACTCTGTTAAAATGAACATTCCACCACTGTCACTTTCTGAGGTTAAAGGATACGTTTACATGGATAGCCTGGTGAATACGAAAGCGACCTTAAGATTTATGGCTAATTCCATTAAGCTGATCGACTTTTTTTCTGACTTACAAAAACTACCTATCGGTGATTTTTCAGATTTTTATCATTTTAACCGGGTGGAAGGAAATTTTTTAGGTTTGGCCTTTGATTCCAAAAAGCTTTTTAAATCTCTTGAACTGAAACTGGGTTACGGATATGGTCTTAGAGATAAGAAGGGTAAATATCTGATTAAACCTGGCTTTAAATTTATTCTTGATAAAGCAACTTTTGGGTTCAATGTTTCATTCTATAAAAAATTAAAATCACGTGAAGAAAATAAATTGCTACCTGTTTGGTACAACACTTTTCAAAGCCTCATTAAGAACTTTGATTATTTTGACTATTATTATTCACAAGGCAATGAGCTGGATATAAGCTTAAATAACGGGCCGTATAATTTAGGGGTTAGGTTTTTTAGTGAAAAACATACGAATGCAAAAAGACGTTTGAAGTATGCTCTTTTCGGGGGGGACGCATTTCAACAAAACCCTGAAATAAATGAGGGACGCGATGCCGGTTACAAAATTCAATTTGGTTATTCATCAATTGCTTATAAGCAAAGTGTTTTTTCAAAAAGGGAAATAACAAACCATCCCTTTATAAATCTTGGGTTTTCCTATCAGCAAGGGATTAAAAAGCTTGACTCCGATTTTGAATATCAAAAAATTACCGCTGCCATGTTTTTGCACCAAAATACTTTTTATAATGGTTTTCTGGATTTCACATTTTTAGGGTCAAAGGGGACATCTGGTTTACCCAGCCAAAAATGGGACGAACTGGAAAGTGGTTTTGAAGGATATCGTCGATTTAAAACTATTCGAACGCTTGATCAAAATGCCATGTTTGGACGTAACAAAATCGCTACTTATCTCGAACATAACTTTCACAATAGTTTATTTCGGCTTAGCCATTTGCCTGTTATAAAGGAATTGAACTATGACCTGATCCTTATTTACAACGCGGGTTGGGCAGGCAACAAAAGTTTTGCAGTTTTGCAATTAAAAGATTTTTACCAGGAGGTTGGTTTTGGAATTGGCCGTATTTTCAATTTTTTCCAGGTAGATTTCCTATGGCGTCTAAATCGATTTCCATACTCGCATAATTTTATGTTTACAATCAAAGTAATGGAATTTGAACTCTGAATATTTAGCACATCTGCAATATTGATCCTGGCCCCAAAATATTAAATCTGCTTTTCATCTCACAAAACATCTTCTACCTGTGAACGCCGTTTCGCTTTCTTCCTGTCCGCGGCTTTCAGCTCTTTGTACTCTTGGATAGACTTAACAAGGGATTTTCTATGCTGAGTGTTTTTCCAAAATTCTGAGGGAAATTTTTCAGGGAAAATCAGTTTATTACCGGTATATTTTATCAGATCGTCTAAAAATATCTTCTGTCGATAAAAAAAAAGCCCTGATTATTTCAGGGCTTTTTTGTGGGCTTTTGAAAACTAAATCATCCGCCAATTGCGAGATGGCCATGAACCGGGCGGGGCTTATCCCGTTGTGCCACGCCGGGGACTTCGCCGGTAACTTTATAAATTAGGGCGGTAAAGGCAAGAGTCAATTGCCGCGCGGTAAAATTGCAATGGCCATAAACCGGAACGGATTGTGTGGTTAAAAACTCTGCGCTTGCAGCATCAATTTTTGCGGCATACAAATCCATTTGTTCTTTTTTAACAATTTGGTCGCCCAATGTATGCATCATAATCATCGGTTTAAAAATGATTCCGCTTGTTTGATAGTCATTTTCCACAGAGGCCAGGGCGGTGGCGCCGGCTGTATAGCGGGTGACATTCTTGTTTAATTGATCCATATTCCGACCGCCCGTATAAACCCGGTCATTATTTCCAAAGGGATTGCCTCCCAAAACATCGTGTGCATTGTTGGTGGCAAAAGTGCTGTACCATAAAACGCTCAAAAAGGTGTATGCAACCGATGACTCATCACTCGGGTCAATCGGGGCGCCGGAAATACGTAAGACCTGTGAAGCGCCAAAAGGATCGGCAGCGATGGCGTTTATAATGGCGGGGACGTATTTGCTGTCCCAGTTGTCCATCAATTCTTGCGGTATTACCGTGGCGTCGCCGGGCAAAATACCCGGGAAGTAGTAGTCAAACAAAACCCTGAAATCACCAAAATAATTCAACTGTTTCTGGAAATCCCCGGAAGGCCCGCATAATGACAAAGCGCCGCTATAAAGGAAGAAGTTCTTCTCCATGCTCAGGGTGGTTATCAGTCCGCCTTCCGATGCACCGATCAGATAGGTATTGCGCGCACGGCCCACTTCATTCTTGAAAATATTACTCAAATCGGCAAGATCGGCGATACCTTCCTTAACCGCAAGGCCGTTTACGCTATAGCTGGTAACCGCAAAGGCATAACCCATATCCGCCATTACATCCGGGAGATAAGTGGAGTCGTCCAGCATCAGTTGGCTTTCGGGTATGGCAATTGCCGCATCCGGCTCGACATAACCATGGGCAAACATAACCAATTCCCGGTTCCAGTTTTGCGGTATATAAATTTTATACACGGCCCCGCTTTGTTGTGTGCCCTCTATAATAGTACTACCGCTGACGGTCGTCTTTGACAATACAGAGTAGTTTTGTGAAGTTGGCGATGTGATCGCATTTTGCCCATTGTTAGCGGGACTTTGGCTACAGGAAAAAACAAATAAGGCGGAGAGCATCAGCAAGCCGCTTATCCTTAATTGCCTATAGAACGGAATCAGGTCATTAAACATAATAACTCCTTAAAGTTATATGGAATCGTTTGCAGTCAATTAAGCCTGCATAAATCATTTTTAATATTTGTGAGAAGAGTGAGTTAGACACAAAAGTGTTTCAATATATCCATTCTGTTTTATAAGTGCAAAAGCAAAAAAAGGATTTTCCCTTTTTATAAGACATCGATCATCGGAAATGGTAATAATATAAGCTTTAATGCAAAGTCTGGGGCAAATTATGAGATAGCGTTGACATCAAAGGGTTGGTAATCTAAATTAATCCTTGCTTGAAATATGCTGCCCTCCACAATCAAAACTGTGAATACCGATGAAAGATGTCTGGAAAAAATTTGAAGAAAACGGGCTTACCCATAGCTCGGTACACCATTTGATGGCCATTGCTTTTTTGTTAAAGAAAAATGGTTATGCCCGTGGAATTGATGTGGCAAATTATCTTGATATCAGCCGTAGCAGTGTTTCGGTAACTCTGCATAAACTGTTGGCAAAAGGTTATATTGCCGAGGACATCAATAAATTTTATCAGTTGACAGATGCGGGGAATGATATTACCAATGATGTCCTAAGCACGCGCAGAATTGTTAAAAAATTCTTTGCGGATATACTTGGCGTTACCGAGCAGCTGGCCGAAGAAGATGCTTGCCAAATTGAGCATCTTTTGCATCACGAAACAAGTACCAAACTTTTTAAATTTATCAGTTTTTTAAATACTGAGACGAACAAAGGTTCGGATTTTTTAAAGCGTTTTCACAGGTTTGAGCATAAATGTACCGTGGATTGTGACGTTTGTGATGAAGACTGCTTTTACGCCAAACCTTCTTAGGTCCGCTCCAATACGGTTTGTCAAATCGAATCAATCAGTCACGTAAATTGGCCGGTTTTTATCGATATTTGTTAAATTTGTTTCCATTTGATGAGAAACAATAATGGCCCATAGCTATGCTGCATCAAAATGATTAATGTTATTCACGCTGGATTTATCCATAAGGTCCGCTTGAATAATCAGTTTGATTTTTATAAGACAAAGCCCGCGCTTAGTTGCCCCGACCGCTATAGAACTCAATCCGTGAAGGAAGCCCCTGTTTAAAATATGGTTTGGATATAATCCAGTTGCGTTTGGCATCAACTGCATTGGGCCAGGCACTGTCATCAAATTCTGGAATTTTCCAGCCGTCAAAAAGCACATCGGCGGCTTTCCAATATTTGTCACTATGGATTTGTTCCAGGTTGCCCCTTCGATCTGTCATCTCCAGCCAAACATTGGCGGAGGCTTTGCCGCCCACATAATTAAGCACTTCTATCGCAATTATATTTTTGCCCGGTTTGAGCAATTTACCAATTTCCCAGGTTTTGACCCGATTGGCCTCAACCATGGCCGAACCCGATTTACGCGCCCAGATCCGCCCGATATGCTTTCCATTTACCCAGATTGTTGCATCGGAATTTGCAATCAATTGTAAGTGGGCAAGACTCTTTTTGTTTTTTAGATAAAAAACACGGCGAAGATAGCAGTGAAGAACAGCCTGATTTTCATCGGCATAAGGCATCGTTATAAAAGGCGTCTCAAGCTGTCCGTTAAAAGATAAGTTGCCTGAGGCTATTTCATCTGCTTTAATCAGAATCTCGGCTGATACACGGGCCCATAAAGCGGTCATCCACTGAAGGTTTGCCGAACGGTTTGTCCGTTTCCAAAGGCTGCTATATCGCTTATTAAGACTATTGAGGTCGAGCGCCAGTGATATGGCGCTGCCCCGTAATTTTTGCAGCATTGCCTGTGGTATGGGATCAAAGTTGTGCACCGTTCGCTGCATTGCGATTTTTAATTTTTGTAACCGACCGTACCAACCATAATAATCTACGGCAAGTCTAAGATAATCCAAATGCGCTTTGTTTTTACCGGGGTGAAGCCGGTCTATCATCGAATTAATTTGCGTTTGAAGAATTGGTAATTGAACGGCGAGACGCTGTTCTTTAATTCCGCCTTTTTCCATGGGGTAAAAAGGATGCCCAACCATATTTAGCCATTCGATTTTGAGAGTTAACTCCGATAAGAGCTGGTATATAAGGCTGTAAGCCGGATTATCTTCACCGTAGAAGCGGTAAAAAAATAATTTGTCAAAGCTTGTCTGTGTTATATCACGGCTATTCCAGCTAACAGCACCGGCATACGCATAACCATAATAGCCAAACTCACGTAAATTCATCCCCCCGTAGTCGCCCCAGTTGGATGTAATATAGCCGATGGCGCCGTAACGTAAGCCGTCCTGTGCCATCCCCTGCATATTGGCCAGAGCGTCGGTAAAGTTGGGGAAAAGACGGCGCCAGTTATGAATGCCCGGAGAAACGATAAACGGTTGAGCTGAGTTGGCAAAAATTTCAACTGAAGGATAATTGAGCAGTGGATAATAATGCCAATCCATCATGACAATATCTTTGGGGATTTCACTCAAAATTCCGGGGTGACTAAGAACAATATCCCCGTACATCATCACTTTTTTACCATATTTATGAAGCAAGTCATAAACCCTTTTGTAGTGCCGGGCATGAACTGTTGCCAGCCCATAACGGTCAACATTCCCTTTTGTTTGGTATTTGCCAACGTCCCAGGACTCGTCCGCGCCCATGTTGAAAAATGGATTTTTAAAGGTCCGGGTCACTTCGGCCAGTTCTCTGTCCAAAAAGGCATAGGTGGAATCGGCGTTCACCCGCAGGCTCCCTGCACCGGGAAATTCCGCTATATCATGACGACTTGCTTTAAGCAAAACGTTTTCATTATGACCCAAAGTTTGGAATGCCGGTATGATTTGTACGTGGTAAGATACGGCATAACTTTGCAGTTCCCGCCATTCCGCATCGGTGAGCGCACCTCGCTCAGAGCCAATATCCGGCATGGACTTAAAACGATAGGTATCTTCGATATAGGGCATATACATGTTCATTTTGTATCTCGCCATAAAACGAATAATTTTTTTGAAATTTTTCATCGTCGAAACCTGACCGCGACTGATATCGTCCGAAAGACCACGAATTTTAAAATCCGGCCAATCCGAGATTGTCATGGCTTGCAGCGTTGCACCCTGGTTGCGGATAAGCTCCAATAGCGTTTGGATACCATAGAACATTCCGGCCGGATCGGTGGCGGCAATAATTATTTGTCCCGGACGAACGGCCAGACGGTATGCCTCCCGCATAAGGGCGCTGTCCCGGGTCATGGGCGTCCCTTTAAAAAGGCTGTCCTTTGGGCTATAGGATTGTAATAGAATATGTGATCCTGCAATTGTTTCCGACTGTCGCATAATTGGTATGTTCAGGCTATCACCAAGGATGCGGGCTTCGGCATTAAAGCGCAATACCGATTCTATTACCGGTGAATCGCCAAGATTAAAACGGCCCTGCTGCGCTTGAATAAATTTGGGCACAGGCAAAAGACCGGTTGCCGGGCCGGATGTTTGTGCCATCACACAACAGGTGTAACCGCTAAGCGTAAGTAGAAAAAAAAGTTTTAAATATCGCATATTTGCCTCATCTTAATAAAGTTGATTTTTATTGTCTTCTTTTAGCTCTCTTTTATAAACCCGTTTGGAAACAGATCAAGTACGCTGAGCCTTATGGATGCTGGCAGTGATAAACTGAACGGCAGTTAGCGAAATGATACTTAGAACAGCTCCGGCGATAAACGGGATACGATAATCCAAAATCCACAACATGCCACCAATGGCGGGGATAACAACCGCAGCGATATGATTGATGGTAAAACCGACGGCCATGCTCGGCGCCACATCTGCCGCATCACCGATTTTTTGGAAATAGGTGCGGATGGCTATGGCAAAGTTAAAAAAGATATGATCCATAATATAAAGTCCCGCAACCAATGCCTTGGAGTGGGCAAATGCGTATCCGCAAAATACAAAGATCAGGCTAAAGTATTCCACGGATAAAACTTTTCGTTCGCCAAAGCGGACGATGGCCCGGCCTATCAAGGGACTTAAAAAATAATTAATCGCATTGTTGACAACAAATAAAACAGCAATTTCCTGAACGGAAAAAGAAAATTTTTTGACCAGCAGAAAAATAGCAAATGCCACAAAGATTTGTCGTCGAGCTCCGGCCATAAAGGTTAAAAAATAAAAAAGGCCATAGCGCTTTCGCAAAATCATTTTTTTGTGTTGAACAGGCATGCCGCTGCGTCCCGGGTTTTGTTTTATGGCCCAAATCCCCGTTAGTAAAAGCAAAAAACCCGACAATGCAAAAATGATTTTATAATCCAGTAAATAGCTAAGCCCAAGTACGATCAGGCCCACAACAATATTTGACGCCGCTCCATAGCTGCGAAGTTTGCCAAAAACCCAGGGTGAGGTTTCTTTGTCAAAATATTGCAGCGTGAGCGATTGATTGGTGGTTTCGAAATAATGAAAACCAAAGCTCATCAGCAGTGTTGTCAGTATCACTCCGCCGTATGAAGGAAAGAATCCGGTGAGCCCCACACCTATCCCCAGGATCATGATAGACAGGGCGGAGAGCCGGTACTCCCTGATCCACAAATAGATAAAGATGGCCAGCAAGGCCAGAAAACCGGGAATCTCGCGGACAGATTGAATGATGCCCACCTGGCCACCGCTAAGATGGGCGATCTCCACGGCAAAATTGTTAAAAAGCGTACGCCAGGTTTGTAGCCCGGTAGTAGATGCAATTGACAAAACCGCAAGAAAACGGAACATCGGGTCTTTAAGGGCCAGTTTGGCTTTCTTCATTGCTGCTGATTTCTCTGAATGAGTGATCTGTACCGCCTTATGGCTTTTTAGTTAGTGGATGACTTATCGGATAATAAGGCGGACACACGTTTTTTTATCGTGCCATCCTGCACATATTTATATAAATCCTTCCCCGGACAAACGGTTTGTGCCGAATAATCTTTATGACTGGCGATGGAATCCATCGAGACATGATAGGTTTGGGCCAGCCAGGCGGTTAACTGCACCAGGGCGTCCAATTGTTTGGCTGCGATTTTTTGCACCTCATAATTGCCAATGACACAAATCAACGCATGTCCGTCCGGATTATATTCCGTGTTGGTATCGCCGGCATATTTAAGATCGCGCGCCTGATATATCCGTCCTTGCAGATCAATGCAGAAATGGTAGGGAATGTCGATCCAATGTTTGTCTTTTATACTGAAGCGCTGTAGTTCCTGCATATAAGCTTTAGGGTCTTTTTCCTGAGGAACAAAAACACCGCCATGATGAATGGTTATTTTTGTGATTGTTTGTTCGGGCTTGATACCCGTTGCAGCCTTACCACCCCACTGGGCCTTTGTGATAATGACCGGTTTTTGCACTGTTACGGACGCTTGTTTATGACCACAGGCAAAAAGAAAGAAGAATAAAAGTAGTGAATAACGCATGAGTTTGGACTCCTTGATTACTAAAAAAATATTTGTCGGGTTTTTTTATGGTTCTCTTTCCCATACGGATGAATGGACTCTTTTCCACAAATGAAAGACCCGCCCGGCAACACCGCCCGTGGGCAGAATGCAACCATGAATGCCAATACCGGGGGCATGTCCGTTTGGTGGAACAAGATGAATTTCGTTTCCAGAGAGCGGTACAATCTTTTCCCAATAGCAGCATCGATGGCAGCTTAACGGGCTTTAAAGGGAACAAAAGCCAGGATGGTTTCGGGGAATTCATCGGTGACAACCAGAAACCCTTTATTTCCCAACCGGGCCAGTCCTTCCCAGTTGTGTCCGTTCTTTATAATACTTGCCATTTCCAGTGTGCTGCTATCGGCAACAACAATTTGATCGTCTTTAAATTTCATATCTACTAAGCGTTCTACGGTATGGCCGGTTGATGTTGCCCCATTTGCTGCAAAAATATCATCGGCCGGGTTTAATTTTCGCTTTTCACCGGGATAATAATAGTTCATCAACCAAAAGTTGCCGCTGCTATCCACGGTACTTGCGTCGGTAATACGATATTCGATATGGGGAAAAGGGTAGTTCCCTAAATATTTTAAACCGCTATCAAAACGGTAGGCCATTGGGGCGCTATTTACGTTTTTTCCATTGGCTTCATAAAAGACCACCAATTCACCCTTATATATAGTAATGGCTTCAGCAGCATAATTGGGGATATTGCCCGGAACGGGTATCGGGCTGTAAAGATGTGTGTCCAAAACCAGATTTTTGCCATCAGCGCTCATTTGACCGCTGACCAACCAGCCGGTCATACCCGTGTCATTGTGCGCCTCTATGGTCAGGTAGGCCCGGTCACCCTGGAATATAATGGATTCAAATCCTTCAAATCCGGGGATGATCGTCGAGAAATCGCCTTTAAGCTGAATGGTAGAGATATGAGGAGGGCCACTTTCCGGGCTGGCGATAAACGAATCAATTGCGCTTTTAGTAATGCTAAAGAAATGAAAATCGCTAAATGATTCCGGGTTCTCGGGCATTAGCACCAACTTATCTCCATACCAGGCGAGCCCTGAAAATTCAGCATTGGATTGTGCCGCGATACCGGATAAGGGGATTTGTATATAGTTAATGCCGTTTGTAGGTTTAGCTGGATTATTATCGCCGGTATTACAGCCACAAACAAAAAGGCCAATAATCATGGAAATAATAAAATAATGGTACCGGGACATTTATCTCCTAATATTTATATTTATCTATTTAAAAATTATTTTCAAAAAGATAAAAAAATAATCATTCATCGTAAAATAATTTAGTAAATTACTTATTGTTAAGGGAAAATGCCTGTTTATTATTCTGAAAGGATAAATGATGGATTATCAAAAAGAAGCATTACATTATCACAGCAAAGGCCGTCCGGGAAAAATTGAAGTAAACACTACCAAACCGTGCATAACACAAACCGATCTTGGATTGGCTTATACGCCGGGTGTTGCCGGTCCGTGTTTGGAAATTGATAAAAATATAGAAGATGTATTTAAATATACGGCAAAAGGCAACCTGGTTGGAGTGGTCAGCAACGGTACCGCCGTACTTGGTTTAGGCAATATTGGACCGGAAGCCGGCAAGCCGGTGATGGAAGGAAAAGGTGTTCTATTTAAGCGTTTTGCCGATATCGATGTTTTTGATATTGAGTTAAAAAGCACCGATCCCGATGAAATTATCAAGGCCGTTCAACTCATGGAGCCGACCTTTGGCGGGATCAATTTAGAAGACATCAAAGCGCCGGAATGTTTTTATATCGAGAGTGAATTACGCAAGACGATGAAAATCCCGGTTTTCCATGATGACCAGCATGGAACGGCCATCATCTCCGGGGCCGCCCTGTTGAACGCCTGTGAGATCGTTGGTAAAAAGATGGAAGATATAAAGGTGGTCTTTAGCGGGGCCGGGGCCGCCGGTATTGCCTGCGCCCGTTTTTATTGCGAGTTGGGCGTTAAAAACGAAAATATAACCATGTGCGACCGTAAAGGCGTTATCTATAAAGGCCGTAAGGAAGGCATGAACCCTTTTAAGGAACAGTTTGCCCACCAAACGGATATGCGCACATTGGAAGACGCCCTGGTTGGCGCCGATGCTTTTTTTGGCGTATCGGCCCCGAACCT
Organism: uncultured Calditrichaceae bacterium; assembly: GCA_964456445.1. GTDB lineage: Bacteria > Calditrichota > Calditrichia > Calditrichales > J004 > CAYWBI01. The sequence continues at coordinate 1,834 of CAYWBI010000062.1, read as the reverse complement.
GATAACCGAACCCATGGCCAAGTCCATGGCGCCGCATCCCATCATTTTTGCCATGGCCAACCCGGATCCCGAGATTACCTATGAAAATGCCGTCGCCTGGCGTGACGATGTGTTTATTGCAACCGGTCGCAGTGATTACCCCAACCAGGTAAACAATGTACTGGGCTTTCCCTTTATCTTTCGCGGCGCCCTCGATGTTAGGGCCACGGAAATCAATGAAACGATGAAGGTTGCCGCCGCGCATGCCCTGGCCGATTTGGCAAAAGAGCCGGTACCGTATTCGGTGATGCGCGCTTATGGCGTCAACCAGCTTAAATTCGGTCGTGAATACCTGATCCCAAAACCCTTTGACCCCCGGGTTTTATTGTGGGAATCCATTGCCGTGGCCAAAGCAGCCATGGAAACCGGCGTCGCCCAAAAACAGATCGATCTTGATAAATACCGTGACGAGTTGGAAGAACGGTTGGGCGTGGGACGGCATGTCACACGGGTATTCATAAATAAAGCCAAGAAATCGCCTAAACGGATTGTTTACCCCGAGGGGGAATCGACGACCATTCTCAAGGCGTGCGAAATTGTCATTGCAGAAGGTATGGCCCATCCCGTATTGTTGGGCAACCGGGAAAAGATCGAAAAAAACATGGAAGAACAGGGTATTGGCTATCTGAAAAAATCCGTGGAAATAATCGACCCAAAGACATATAAAAAACGTGATGCCTATGTACAGGCCTATTATAAAAAGCGGCAACGAAAAGGCATTTTACTGGAAGATGCGGAACGCATGATGAGCGAGCCGGTTTACTTTGGTGCGATGATGGTTGAAAAAGGCGACGCCGACGGTATGGTTGCCGGGTTGACCCACCATTACAAAGATACCATCAAGCCGGCATTGCAAATTATCGGCGTAAGGGATGATGTAAAGCATGTGACCGGTATGCACATGGTGATTTTTAAAGACCGGATTTTTTATTTTGCGGACACGACCATCAATATAAACCCCACGGTAGATGAACTGGCGGATATAGCCATGCTTACGGCTCATGAGGTAGAGCGGATGGGCGTGAAGCCGCGTGTGGCCATGTTGTCATTTTCCAACTTTGGCACGACCAAACATATTGTGAACCAGAAAATACAAGACGCCATTAAATTAATCCGCCAACAAAATCCAAAATTAGTGATTGACGGTGAAATGCAGGCCAGCACAGCCGTGGATGCAAAACTTATCGATACGGTTTATCCCTTTAGCGCCCTGGCCGGTAAGGATGCCGCCAACGTGTTGATATTCCCCAATATCGAATCGGGGAACATTGCCTATAAACTGCTCGAGAAACTGGGCGGCGCAACGGTTATTGGCCCGATCCTTCTGGGCTTAAAGAAACCGGTACATCCGCTGCAGATCGGCGACTTTGATGAAATCGGCGTGGTGAACATGACGGCCATCGCAGTAATCGACGCGCAATAATTTTTGATCCACCGGATGCATGTAGTATTTAAAAACCTTCTCCATATTGACTGTGGAGAAGGTTCTTTTATAATGGCCGCTCCCTTCTTTCTCTTAAAAAGGGGGGATGTTTTAACGGGTAAGGCAAAGCGCATTAGGGTTTTGCATCGACACAGTATTTTGGAGCGAATCGACTGTGTCGATTCAAAACTACCGAATGGAAGAATGAAACGGGGTTGGATAAAAATTATCCAACACTACTTTTCTTGTGCTATGTAAATTAATGGTACAAGATCAAAGCATCGATATAGTATTTTGGAGCGAATCGACTGTGTCGATTCAAAACTACCAAATGGAAGAATGGTGCGGGTTGGTAAAAAAACTATGTAACAC
>CAYWBI010000061.1:0-19343 GCA_964456445.1 uncultured Calditrichaceae bacterium | reverse complement strand
ATTAAAGCGCTATCCATGGTTTGTTGATGCGTCAATGGATGGAAAGGATTTGTTTTGAACGGTCTGATCGATAAAAATAGTTTTAAAAGTATGCCGAAGGTCGATGCGCATCTTCATTTTAATGTGGAAAATACATCTGTAGTAAAACTGGCCCGAAAGCAAAAGTTTAAACTCATCACCATTAATGTGGAATATGACGAGTTTGGCCCAATCGACGCTCAGCAGCAAACCGCGTGCAATCTTCTGGAGAATGATGGTGATGTTATAATAGGGGTGGCCACCTTTTCTTCGCGTAACTGCCGAAATGAAAATTGGTTTAAGCCGGTTAAGAAGCAAATAGAACAAGCCTTGGAATTTGGCTTTGCAGGCGTTAAATTATGGAAAAATATCGGAATGGAAATTACGGATGAAAAAGGGCGCTACATCCTGATTGATGATCCCCGCTTTGATCCCTTATTTGAATATCTTGAAAAACAGAATATTCCAACCATGCTCCACCAGGCGGAACCAAAAAATTGTTGGATGCCCTTGGCAGAAATGACCATGGCTTATGACCGTGATTACTTTGCCCATCATCCTCAGTACTATATGTATAAACATCCGGAAATGCCCGGTTATGAAGAATTGCTCATGGCCCGCGACAATCGGTTGCAATCCCATAAACAGTTGGTCACAATCAATGCGCATCTTGGTAGTATGGAATGGGATGTCGATTTGGTTGCGCGCTTCCTGGATCGTTTTCCCATGGCTTATGTGGATACGGCCGCCCGGGTAAACCATTTGATGTACCAGGCAAAGGATAACCACCAAAGAGTTTATGACTTCTTTATAAAATACCAGGACCGCATCATGTATGCCACGGATTTTTTTATCACCAATGAGAACCGGGCCACTGCAGCGCGCCAGCTTGAACTGTTATGGAAACAAGATGAACTTTTCTTCCGCTCATCACAAAAAATAACAATCCCTGAATTTAGCGGAAACTTTACAGGCTTGTCTTTGCCTCAGGACGTTTTAGAGAAGATATATTTTAAAAATGCACTTCGTGCCTTTCCATCCATTAATGAAGCTGCAATATAATAAACCTGCCCACTATACCTGGTGTTTGGGCTTACTTATCGATCCTGGAGGGGAAATAACAAATGAAAACTCGGATCATTTTACCGATATTTCTTTTACATTTTTTTATCTTTGGATGTAGCCACTTAAAAAAAACGATGGCTGTTGAATCATCGAAAATAAAAATTATCTTTAACAATAAATTATATAGCCGAATCTCTATTCCCGGGGCCATTATCATGGACGGCTTTCAGCCGGCGGATTACGTGGTTACGAACTTTGGGACTGTTTCCGACTTTACATGGACATCATCACGGACAAAACATTTTGAAGATCATATCGGGACAGGTCGGCAGTTCAGCATTACAGGTATAAGTAAAAGGCCGGAGGCAGCGCTGCAAAAAACAGTAGTGATTAAAGCCTATGAAGATTTTCCATCCATGCTTGTAAAACAAATATTTTATAAAAACACAGGAATCAAGGCCATTCAGCTTAAACTTTTGGGCAGTAGCAATTACAATCTGGCGCCTTCCGATAAAGATTCGATGTTTTGGTCGTTTCAGAGCGGCAGCTATGAAGATCGTCCGGATTGGGTAAGGCCGGTCAAAAAGGGGTTTTATCAAAAAAACTATCTCGGTATGAATGCTTCTGACTATGGCGGTGGAACGCCCGTTGTCGATATCTGGCGTCGGGATGGGGGTCTTGCCATCGGTCATCTTTCCATGCATCCGGAGCTGGTTTCGTTGCCTGTTGCCTATGATACCGTAAACAACAGCGCATCGCTGGGGATAATCCGAGAGATCAATGCGCGTTTAGGGCCGAGACAATCATATCATACCTTGTCCACTTTTATTTCGGCTCATCATGGCGATTATTTTTCGACGCTTCAAAATTATAGTCGTTTTATGCAAAAGAAAGGTATCCGCTTCGATCCCTTTCCGGATAGCGCCTATCAGCCTGTATGGTGTGCCTGGGGATATGAACGGGGATTTACGCCCCGTCAGATATTGGAGACCTTGCCCAAGGTAAAAAAACTCGGATTTAAATGGGTGGTTCTGGATGATGGCTGGCAAACGGCTGTAGGTGATTGGTCACTCAATCCCCATAAATTTCCTCATGGCGACGCTGATATGCGGGCACTTGTCGATAAAATCCATGCAAAAGGTTTAAAGGCAAAACTATGGTGGGCGCCTCTGGCCGTCTCCCCGGCATCGCGTTTGTTCAGGCAGCATCCAGAAATGGTTCTTATAAATGCAAAAGGGACGACCCAGGATATTAGTTGGTGGGATAGCTATTATTTGTGCCCGTCGTTTCAGCCTGTTATAGCATATACCGATTCACTCGTACGAAAATTTTTGGTTGATTGGGGTTTTGACGGTTTAAAAATTGACGGTCAATATCTAAATGCGGTGCCGCCTTGCTACAATCCAAAACATCACCACAAATCGCCCCTGGATGCCGTGCATGCTTTGCCTGCTTTTTTTAAATCCATTTCGAGTACTGCCCGAAAATTCAAACCAAATGGTGTTGTGGAGATTTGTCCCTGTGGCACATCCTGTTCATTTTTTAATATGCCCTATCTAAATCAACCGGTAAGCTCCGATCCCACAAGTTCATGGCAGGTACGCCTCAAGGGAAAAACCTATAAAGCATTGATGGGCGGGGATGTGCCCTATTATGGGGACCATGTTGAGTTAAGCGACGGCAAAGACGATTTTGCATCGACAATAGGTGTGGGCGGTGTCCCGGGAAGTAAATTTACGGTCGGTACATATATAAACCATGAAAGTGGCGATGTAAGGCTGACAAATCAAAAAGAGAAAAAATGGCAAAAATGGCTCGATATCTATAAAACGTACCAATTGTCAAAAGGTGAATATCTTGGTGGGTTGTATGATATCGGCTTTGATCGCCCCGAAACACATGTAATCCGGAAAAATGGAAAATGGTTTTATGCTTTTTATGCCAAAAAATTTAACGGTTTGCTTACTTTACGCGGGTTGTCTGCCCATGCCCGTTACGAAGTTACGGATTATGAACATGGCAAGCATATTGGCGAAATTGATGGCGGCAGTCCTAAAATAAAAACAAAGTTTAGCGGTCATCTGTTAATCAAAGTGGAAAAGATTTAAGATGGTTTGCCTGGCATTGAACATTATAGAATATTTTTATCAATGAAAGGAAACAAATGACAAGTAAGAAAATTTTTAATAAAAAGCTACTACTTCTAAAAATTGTCATCTTCGTATTTTTTCTTCTCCCAAACCATCTTATGCTGAAGGCGGCAAACCTAACTACGGAAGATATTTCATATGCCCTGCAAAACAGTCACTTAAGGCTAAAAACCAACTTCAGCAAAGGCCTGCTTGTTTCCGAAGAAATCACAGCGGCGGAAGGCAGCAAAGCTTTCTTTAACGGAGCATCCCCATCCTTAAAATCCAATGGCAATTTTGGTTTAAAAATTCTATGGACGGCATGGAGCGCTCCCGGAAAAGTAAATAATGCAGATAATGAAGTGCAACTGTCCGCGGTTGATTTTAGACTGTTAAGGGCCGCAACCAACCAAAAAAAAGATGGATCACAGGAGTTGCGTATCCATCTCCAGGGTATCGGTAATCCTTTCTCCATAACGTTGGTTTATCGGCTTGATGTTGATGCCTTTTTTGTTAAAAAGAAAATCATCATCGGGGATACCGTTTATGGCTTTCATTTTTTACAAAATATCTCTCCGTTAAAACAGACGTTCGCGGGTCCGTTGAAAACGATCAAGCCTGGTGGTTTTGGCCAGCCGGTGGTTTTACGCGACGTCGGCGGAGGCTATTTTTTTGGCATGGAATATCCCATTGCCGAGAACACCTTAAAACGGGTAAAGAACGGCTCCCAGCAGGTTGCTTGTTCCGTGGAAGAAGGCAAAAAGATAGATGCTTCTCCCATACAAAGCCCTTGGTGCGTCATCGGAATTACCCCGCCAAATTTAGAACATCTCTGGTTTTCAAAATATGTGGAAACGATCCGTGTGGCACCGTTAAAGCCTTACACGCTATACAATAGCTGGTACGATTTGCGCGCGGCCGAATATCCGCAAATCCCTAAGAAAAATGTAATGAACGAAAAAAATATCCGGCGTATCGTTAAACTGATCAGGGAGAATTTTGTTGAAAAAAACAATATACACCTTGATGCCTTTGTTTTGGACGATGGCTGGGATATATATAAAAGTGACTGGCGTTTGCGGAATGAACAATTTCCGAATGGGCTCCGGCCAATAGTTGATGAATTAAAGAAAATGGGTACCAATCTCGGTTTATGGTTTGGCCCGACCGGCGGATATTCAAACCGCAATTTAAGGATAAACTGGATGAAGGCGCATGGCTACGAAACAGTCGGCAAAGATACAAACGACTACAATATCATGATGTGCCTGGCTGGTAAAAATTATAGTCGTCTGTTAAAAAAGAGGGTTACCGATTTTGTAAACAAGGATGGAGTGCGTTTCTTCAAATGGGATGGCATACAATTTTCCTGTAGTGAACCGGGTCATGGCCATCCGGTAGGGGGCTATTCGCGCAGGGCCGTCATGGATTCTCTTATTGCCGTTATTAAAGCCGTCCGTGCGCAACATCCAAATGTTTTTTTAAATATTACCTCCGGCACATGGCTAAGCCCGTGGTGGGTACAATATGCAAATCAAATTTGGATGAGCGGCGGGGATTATGGCTATTCACTGGTTCCATCGATAAGCCAGAGGGATGCCGCGATGACTTATCGCGACCTGGTCCTTTACCAGGATTTTAAGATCAATGATCTATGGTTTCCAATTGCCAACCTCATGACCCATGGGATAATAAAAGGCAATTTGCAAAACCTTCGTCGTCGTGAACCTATCGATAAATTTATGAACAATGCCCTGCTTTATTTTGCACGTGGCGTTTCGATGTGGGAGTTGTACATCTCGCCGGATATTTTGGATGAAAATGAATGGACTGCAATTGCCCAATCAATACATTGGGCAAAAGCCAATTTTGATATTCTTTCCAATACAGTTATGATTGGAGGCGACCCGGGTGCGCAGCAAGCCTATGGGTATGCACATTTTAAAGGTCGGAAGGGAATCCTCGCGGTTCGTAATCCTGCTATTGGCAGTAAAAAAATCACTATCGGTTTGTCACCAGCTTATAACTTGGATCCGGATGCAGGGCAGCTTGTTCTTGAGCGGATTTATCCCACCCGCTGGATAAGTCCTCATCTTTATAAGGCCAACGATACCATTGATCTTGAACTATCGGGGTATGAAACAGCCGTTTATGAACTGTATCCTTTAAAAAGTGTAAACAGGCCGTTGCTGGCCGGTGTGTTTTTTGACGGGGCTCCCATAGCTGATGGAAACGGTTATCGCTTAAATCTATTCGGATCCTCCGCTGATGCCAAAGTTTTAAACCCGAATGTTGTAGAATCTATCCGTGTCAATGGAAAGCCTGTTCAGGCGGATCAGATAAAAAATATTTTCGCGGCATTCCCGCAAAATATAACAAACGGTTTTATAAAAACCGATACAGGGGAAAGAGAAAGTGTTAAGGGCTCTTTTTCATTAAACAAAACCGTGAGCAATGCCCGGATGGCTTTATTACTGCAATCGGAACCTGAAAAGGTATTAAAAGATGTTCCCAAAATCCAAATAACTTTAAATGATCAAAAGCTTGATCTAAAAGCGCAATATGCGTCCAAAGGCTGGGCTTGGTACACAGCGCCAATTACCTCCGGGAAACAGGAGGTATTTATAAAAGCACTTGCATCATCAGCAGATGGCTGGAAAGGACATGCCTCCTTATGGCTGCTCACTAACCAAAAGCAACCGGGAACAGAACTTGTATTTGTGACAAAAAATAAAGTAGGCCAACATATTTTACCGCCCGTTCCATATGAACCTGGTCTATTCAAAAAAAGCATCAAACTGACAACAGGGGCAATCCGCATAAACTAATTTATTCCACGGCTATAAAAGGAATGTATAGATGAATCTTGATCTGATAGATATTTTGATTGTACTGGTTTATATCGTCGCCGTTTTCTTATCCGGCTATCTTGTTCGAAAATATGTTACGGGCATTAATGATTATCTTGTGGCCAATCGATCCATGCAGTTCAATTTGGGCCTTATTTCCATGATGTGCACGGAAATTGGTATGATCACTTATATATATTACGCACAGCTTGGTTATCAAGCGGGGTTCTCAGGTTTAATGGCGGCCTTTCCACCGCTTCTTGCCTATTGGTTTTTGGGAAAAACAGGCTTTGTTATCAAGCCATTGCTTGAGATGAAGATAATGACCATCCCGGAGTTCTTTTCCCGACGCTTTAGTCGCGGGGTACGTTTTTATGTGGGGATCATCATGGCTGTTGGCGGAATTTTAAATTTCGGGGTATTTCCGGGTGTGGAAGCAAAATTTATTAATACAATTACCGGCATTCCTCAGGAATATATTTTGACAACGATGGTTGTGATGCTGACCATAGTCCTGGTTTATACGCTTGTGGGCGGCATGGTTTCGGTCATTATAACCAATTATATCCAATATGCCTTGCTAAGTTTTGGTATGATTTTTATAACTATAGCCGGTGTTTGGCATGTTGATTGGAGCACAATTCTCGAGCATACGCGGGCAACACTTGGCGAAAAAGGCCTTAATCCCTTTTTTCCATCAATCACCGGTAGTGATTTTGGAGTCGGTTTTCTGATATGGCAGATTTTGCTTTGGGTCGCCTTACTTGTTGGCTGGCAAGCGATCTCCATGAGGTTGTTCTCTTCAAAGAATTCGGCTACAGGACAAAAAATTTATAAATGGTCTGGTTTGATGTTTTTATCTCGGGCCATTCTACCCATATTTTGGGGCATTATGGCGCTCGCATTGCTTGGCCCGGGTGTTGATTCACTAAATGCTTTGCCCTTGTTCTTGTTAAAAATTGTCCCAAAAGGATTTCTTGGCCTTATTTTCGCGGGCCTGCTTGCTGCGTCCATGTCAACGTATGCCAGTTATTTGTTGTCCTGGAGTTCTGTCGTATCGCAGGATATCATTGCCGGTGTGTTCAAGTTCTTTCGTAAGAAGGAACCCGGTGATAAATTAAGTTTGGTTATCAGCCGGATTACCATGGCTGTTGTTATGGTTTTTATCATTTGGTGGTCGCTCTTTCATAAATTGGAGGGTTATCTTTATTTTTACCTAAACATGACCGGTATGTTGTTTATTCCCGGAGTTCTTGCCGGGGTGTCATTTGGCGTTTATTGGAAAAAAGCGCGTTCGGGCGGCGCCTATCTTGCCTTTACCCTTGGCATGGTGCCGCCTATACTCTATCTTGTTCTACCGCAGGATGTGCGGGCGGGATGGACGTCGATAATGGGTTGGGGCGGGTTTATCCTGGCCTTTTTAGGAATGTATGTTGGGTCTTACGTGCATAATATTATTGAGCCATTAAAGACAAGGGAGGAACTGTTATGAAAATATGGGAAATTGTTTGGCTGATTGTAATTCTGTTTTCACTTGTGTCGTTTAGCTATATGTCGGTAAAAATTCTTTATAAAGGCTATCCCGAATTAAAAGATATGTTTCGTGATCTGAAGAATTCTAATGATGCTTAAATAATAAATAGGTTATGCTCATAGAAATTCTAACCGTTATCCGGTGTATGATCATGGTAAACCTACCGAATGATGGGTCATAAACAAGATCGGTTAACCAATACTGCTCTTGGTAATATGTCAAGCGGAGATGCTCATCCATCTCCGCTTTTTTATGGTTTCATCTGTTCCCGCAAGGCGTTAATGCCATTGTTTTTATTATCAAGTTCCGTTACCTTCCTAAATCGCCTTTTAAAAAACATACTTCCAAATTAAATGCCAACAGATTGGCGGCAAATAAATTCTTTCAGTAATCAATTGAGAAGCCAATGCAAAGTAGCGGTTCCAGGTCAAATGATATAGACGGCTATTGTTCCGGCATAAAAAAAGGTGACCGTGTGGCCCTTGCGCGGGCGATTACGCTCATCGAAAGCAATTCAGTCGATCATTTTCAACAAGCCCAGCAGCTTGTAAAACGTCTGTTGCCGTTTAGTGGAAAATCCATACGGCTTGGTATAACCGGCGCTCCCGGCACCGGAAAAAGCACACTCATTGAGGCCTTGGGTAGATATCTGCTCGAAAGCGGGCATAAGGTCGCTGTTCTGGCTATCGATCCCAGCAGCAGTAAAAGTGGTGGCAGCATTCTAGGTGATAAAACGCGCATGGATATGTTGTCACGCTCGGATGCGGCATTTATCCGACCATCACCCTCCGGTGGCGAACTCGGCGGTGTCACCCGACAAACACGCGAATCCATTGTTTTGTGCGAAGCGGCAGGTTATGATGTGGTACTTGTGGAGACCATGGGCGTTGGACAGGGCGAAACGGAAGTCCGCTCGATGGTGGATTTCTTTTTGTTGTTGCAAATTGCCGGTGCGGGAGATGAACTGCAGGGCATCAAGAAGGGTGTCATCGAAATGGCGGATGCCATTGTGGTAAACAAAGCAGATGGTGTTAATCAATCTGCAGCGGAAAATGCACGTGGGGAATTAAAGCTGGCCTTGCACTATCTTGCTTCGGGCGATGATGACTGGCGACCACCGGTTTTGACCTGTTCGGCTCAGGAAAACAAAGGAATAAAGGAAATATGGAAAGTCGTACAGAATTTTGTTCGACTACGAAAGGAATCACATCTTTTTGAAGAGTTGCGTAAGAAACAGGAAGTTCAATGGTTGCGCCATACTGTTAATACCCGTCTTGTTCAGATGCTTCTAAATAATTCTACGCTTCGTGACCAATTTAAAAAATATGAAGATGACGTGCGTCGTGGCAAGCAAACTGCTACCGGTGCGGCCATGCTCATCCTGAAACAAATAAAAAGTCAAACCGGACTAACTGATGAATTATAAAATTTCCATACGCGATAAAATTAAAGAAGCCCGTCTGGTGACGACCCACAAAAGTCTCCAGTCATTTGTTTCGGGTGGGATTATTGATGATTTTATTTCGATTGAATATTACTTTAACCAGGCTCTTAGAAGGTTTTATGCAACGCTGGTTTTTGGGCGAAAGGCCATGGGCCCACCAGGCCATGCGCATGGCGGGGCGATTGCAGCCGTTTTAGATGAGGCCCTTGGTGCCGCGGCCTGGATGAACGGTCTTTACTCCGTAACCGCTCGTCTTCAGATTGATTACATTGCCGCAGTACCAATTGGTCAGACGGTTTTTATTGAAGCCTGGGTTGATGAAGAAGATGGAAAAAAGCTGACCTTAAATGGTTGCCTAATGGATGAACAGCAAAAACTTTTTTGTAAAACGCGAAGCCTGTTTATTGAACAGGGAAAAGAAAAATTTAGGGCAATGGGTGATATGCCGGACGATTTATTTGTTTATGACTCGAAATTGCAGTGATCATATCAAAACTTTTTGAGCACGATCACGCAGCCCAATGCGCACATGCAAACCAATCTATTAGGTGATGATTTATGGAATACACGGTTTATTTTTATGAAGCATTTGAAGAAGAACAAACAAGTTTAAAAAAATATTTACCCAGTAGAATCAAAGCTGGATTTACCTGGAAAACCATTCAGGAAGCGGGCCATGATCAACTCCCTGCAGCCATAATCAGTACGCGGACCCAAAGTATTATTCCAACTAACTGGGCAGGAAATGTCGAGGCTTTTATCTCGCGCAGCACCGGTTATGACCATCTTAGCGCCTATCGAAAACTTACCGGCACAAGCGCTGCCATGGGGCATCTTCCACTTTATTGCAACCGCGCCGTAGCTGAACAGGCACTTTTATTTTGGCTGGCACTGCTGCGGGGCTTCAATAATCAGCAAAAAAAGTTCCCCGGTTTTGTCCGCGACGGTCTGACGGGTCTGGAATTGACCGGGAAAACGCTTGTCGTTTTTGGGGTGGGCAATATAGGTCATGAAATAGTCGATATTGCACGAGCGTTACGGATGGATGTTTTTGGTGTGGACATTGTAAAACGCTTTGATGATGTGACATATTTACAACCAATGGATGCGGCCGCCCGGGCGGATATTATTGTTGCCTCCATGAATTTGACCGATCAGAACAGAGGCTATTTTGATGATGCTTTTTGGCATCAAACCAAAAAGGCAGCCCTTTTTGTAAATATATCCCGCGGAGAACTTTCGCCCACAACGCATCTTGTAAAAGCCATAGAAGATGATTGCCTTTCCGGGATTGCCCTGGATGTTTTCGACGCCGAAAAAGAGTTGGCCGCTTATTTGCGTGATGGCATCGCAAGTGATCACCCGCAAGTTAAGGCCTTGATGGCTCTTCGTAAAAAAGACAATGTGATCTTAACACCGCACAATGCTTTTAACACGCATGAATCGGTGGAACGCAAATCCGAGCAATCCGTCCGGCAGCTCATGGCCTTTTGGGAAACCGGGAAACTCATCTGGCCAATATAACAACTCGTGGGCAATAGCCTTATCGAAGCTGGACAAAATGATGAGCGTCGGCGAATCGCACAATTGTGTCCATATTCGTTATTGGAGTCTTGAAAATTGTTATTGAAGAAACTTAAAAGTAGGACTGCTCTCGTTGGATTCAGGGCACGATTGTCGTCTGTTTGCTAACATAATTTTCATACTCGTCTAACATATCTCTAATAAAAAAAACATAAATTGCAGGATATATCTGGAGATGACATGGCCAATCAAACAATATTTGTAGTAGATGATGAAGAAGATATTCTTGATCTAATCGAATTCATCCTGTTAAAAGAAAAATATCAGGTCAGGCGCTTTATTACCGGAGAAGAAATCTTGACATCCGTAAAAACTGAAAAACCGGATATGATTTTGTTGGATCTGATGCTGCCCGGCGTTGATGGGTTTGATGTTTGCCGGGATATAAAGCGGGACAGCACGCTGGAAAATGTCCCAATAATCATGCTTACGGCCAAAGGAGAAGAAGCGGATATCGTCAGTGGTTTGGAGCTTGGCGCGGATGATTACATTGTTAAACCATTTAGTGCCCGGGTTCTTGTCGCACGGATGAAAGCGGTGTTCCGCCGCAAAAACCGTACAATTCCAACCGACGATGACGTTCTTCGTATCAATGAAATATCGATACATCCTGGACGGCATGAAGTAAGCATTGATGGTAAATTGATTGAATTAACATTTTCCGAGTTCCGATTATTGCAATTGTTGGCAAGTAAACGCGGCTGGGTCTATACCCGATATCAGATTGTGGATGCTTTGCGTGGAGCAGATTATCCGGTTACGGAGCGCTCCATCGATGTACAAATTGTTGGATTGCGAAAAAAACTTGGTACCTGTGGTCACTATATCCAAACGGTTCGCGGTGTCGGTTATCGGTTTAAGGATGAAGAATGAGCAAATCGAAACTTGGAACTCAAATTTTTATTACATCTTTTTTGATATCAATATTTGCCTTACTCATTGTAACTTGGTATGCATCGTCGCTTGGCAGGCAATTTTATATCGATGAAACGGGTCAAAGTCTGCGTAATCAAGCCAATTTTATCCACGATATCGTGGTCAATCTTCAGTTAGAGTTAAATGATCCTAAATTGCCGGCGATGCTCTCAAATCCATCACATGCAATATCCGTTCGGACAACTATAATAGACTCCAGTGGGCTTGTATTGGCAGATTCTGAAAAAGACCCAAATCAAATGGAAAATCATAAATCAAGACCTGAAATTATTCAAGCCCAGCAGGATGGTTTTGGCGAAAAAATCCGCTTTAGCCATACGCTTCAACGAAAGATGATGTATGTGGCCCTGCGATTTCGCCTGCACGACGGACAAATTTATTATATTCGAACTTCGAAAAATCTCAGTGATATTGAGGGTACAATTGCCGCATCTCAACAGCGAATCGTCATTTCCGGTCTGGTCATGGCTCTGGTTGCCCTGCTGATTGGATTTGTTGTATCCCGCCGGATAACCACCCCCCTGGAACAAATCATTCGAAGAGTAAAACACATCTCAGATGGTGATTTTTCTTTGCAGCTACCAAAACCCAAAACACGCGAAATGGCCCAGTTGTCAGATTCGCTAAACGAAATGACCAGACAAATTGACGACAAACTACAAACCATTATGCGCCAGAAAAACGAACAAAAAGCAGTCTTTGAAAGCATGTTGGAAGGTGTTGTTGCTGTCGATACATCGGCGCGAATCATCAGTATTAATACGGCCGCTTATCGTTTGCTTCGAATATCCAAAATAAATGTAAGCGGCGAGGACATCAGAAACGTAATTCCGGATGGACAAATTGCTGAATTATTGGTTAGTGTTCTCGAAGAAGGTGAGCCGTTGGAAGATGAAATCACAGTTGGCGGCAACCCGGAGCAATGCCTCAAACTAAACGCGCGCAGTCTGCGCGATGATCCCGGGAAAACCATTGGTGCACTGCTGGTTTTAAACGATGTAACACGACTGCGGCAGCTAGAAAAAGTACGAAAGGAATTTGTATCAAATGTGTCCCATGAATTGCGGACGCCGTTAACATCGATAAAAGGATTTGCCGAAGCATTAAAAGACGGGGCGCTTGATGACAAAGAAAATGCCGCTCGTTTTGTGGATATTATCTATCGTCAAACCGATCGTCTTAGTCTTATTCTTGAGGATATTTTATCTCTTTCGCGTTTAGATCGCGACGGAGAGGGCGAAACTCAAATTGAACTTTATGACGATACTTTGCTATCAGTCGTGGAAGCAGCTGTACAAACCTGTAGCATAAATGCAGATAAAAACCATGTTCAGGTTGAGATTAATTGTGAAGGATCCTGCGTTGCCAAGATCAACTCACAACTGCTGGAAGAAGCGTTGACTAATTTGATTGATAACGCGATAAAATATAGCCCGGAAAAAGGCATCATACACGTTCAATGCTACCGGGAAAATGAAACCTTTATCCTAAGCGTCCAAGATCAGGGCAGGGGAATCCCAAAGGAACATTTACCACGTATTTTTGAACGTTTTTACCGGGTTGATAAGGCGCGCAGTCGAAAACTAGGCGGCACGGGCCTCGGGCTGGCGATCGTAAAACATATTGCCCAAATTCATGGTGGATCTGTGGCTGTGGATAGTGAACCGGGAAAGGGCAGCGTATTCAAAATTATATTGCCGGTAAACAGTTAATCTTTTGAATGCTCGTTTAGGGCTATTCAAACACATGGACATCGATAGCATGCTTGTGGCCTATTGGCACACCATGGCGAATTAAATCCGGATGGATTTCTCGCACAGAGAATTGTGGAATGAACCAGCCGCAATAATAAGAATCGAAATACCTCCTGCTCCGAATGCACCCACCTTATAATTTAAATTTTATTCAGTTTATAGATTGCCACTACCCGAAGGAAAAGCCTTTAGTGGTTTTTCAACTGTGCGAATTGTCAATTAATTGGGACAAAAATTATACTAACTTATTAATCTTTCGATTGAATTAAAAGAATATTAAATTGTTACTTCGTGTAAATAAAGAGATATGCTGTGAAACTTCTGATTTATCTAATTTTGGCATTAACAATTTTTTCAACCGCCGATGATTTCCCTGCCTTTCATTTTGTGGATGGCGAGGAGCTTACATTCCGCGTGAATTACTCCTTTTTTAACCTGGGGACGATTACGGCAAACGTAAATCGTGATGGTGAGAGTGACGCGGGGCTGAAAAAATTCCACATTCATCTGACCATAAAATCCAACCCACTTTTGTTTTGGGTAAACAATCAAAGCGTGTACGATAGTTACATCGATGAAAATCTTAAACCGTTGAAATTTGTAACGAATGAAAAAGTGGATGGCAAGCCGTACAAAGCCGAATATCTTTTCAATTACGATGATAAGCGAATGGAAAGAAAATTGTTACCTGTGGATGGGTCGGATGAGGCGAAAACTGATTATCTCCCTATAAAACCAAACATGATCGATGGCATAAGCCTGATTTTTTATGCCCGTTCGCATGTACATGAGCTGCATGCAGATACCGTGAGCACCTTTATTGAGAACACATCCGGCGATGTTGTTTTCAATTTCAAAAATGAATCACAAATCACCGAAACAGACGAGCTGCCCGACGGTGTTAATGCAGTATATTTTAAGGGACAGTTGAATATCAAAGGGATCGCTGGCGTTTCGGGTCCGTTCGAAGCATACTTTAGTCGCGATGCCTCTCGTGTACCACTTCTTTCCTATCTGGAAGTTTTTGTAGGCCATGTTACAATCACCCTGGAGAAATGGAAGGGTTGGAAACCTGAAAAAATAAAACCGTGAGGCCATTGAAATACAAAGCGCCATTTTTTCTAAGTAATGGACATCTGCTCACGATATATCCAACACTCTTTCGGCACATCACGGATGTGTCTTATCTACGAGAACGCATCCTACAGCAGACGATGATTTCCTGGACTTGGATTGGTCTGTAAAAAACAGTCAGAGGCTTGTGATTGTTTCTCATGGTCTGGAAGGCAACTCTCAAAGGCCCTACGTCCTTGGAATGGTTCGGGCGGTAAATGACCTGGGGCTCGATGCCCTTGCCTGGAATTTTCGATCTTGCAGCGGTGAAATGAATCGCCGATTACGGTTTTACCATTCCGGTGTTATCGATGATCTACAAACGGTAATCGCCCATGCCTTGACCGTGGGGAGATATTCTGAAATAATCTTGGTGGGTTTTAGCATGGGGGGAAATCAAATTCTTTGCTATGTTGGTCAGGAAGCATCAAATCTGCCATCTGAAATATCCCAGGCAATTACCTTCTCTGTGCCTTTGGATCTGAAATCAAGCGCGAAGGCTTTAGCCGGTGGGACCAATGGCATATACATGCGGCGCTTTATGCGCAGTCTAAAGGAAAAAATTAAGACAAAGGCCGCTAAATTTCCCGGGCAACTGAAGACAGACTTTTTAAGTGATATCAAAACGTTCAAAGATTTTGACGACGCCTTTACCGCTCCCATTCATGGTTTTCATGATGCAGCGGATTACTGGCAAAAATGCAGCAGTAAACAGTTTTTGCATACAGTGCCCATACCAACAACTATTGTAAATGCTTTGGATGATCCCTTTCTTGGGCCAGCTTGTTATCCTTATAACGAAGCAGATGCCAATCCCAAGATAAACTTATATACACCGACGCATGGCGGTCATGTGGGTTTTGCAAAACTTAAACGAAGGTATGGTTCCGAAGAAATCGTACAGGGGTTGCTGCAACTTTGAGAACATTTCATTTCTAAAATGAGGAGTCGTTTTTTAATTCAGGCTCTCCTGGGTTTCTTGTGAGAAAACCAGGATAACTTTCAAATAAAATATCATTCGTGTCCGGTTAAACTCTATGTTGAGTTGATAAGCCCTCAGCTTTTGTTCACATCCAGTTTTCGGGGAGCTGGGGGAGGTGAGCAATTCTATATTTAGCGGACTTTAGCCCAAATAAATCAACATGTTGGGCTAAAGCCCATTTAGGACAAATAATCTCTGCATCCACGAGCTTAAGCTTGTGGCAATTAAATGAATTTGAAATGATAGGCGTTGTCGAGCACCAAACGATAAAACTTAAATCTAGTAATTTTTTCGATTATCATTGATGCAAATTTCTTGTTATTTTTAACAGCTGCTGAATTTGGTCTTTTAAAACACAATCAATCGGGATGAAATAAAACTTATAGAGCGAGAATTGTATGAATATAAACCTTTTTGTAACAGCATATGGCAGAATAGAAAGTTCAATCCATCATACCCAGGTCTTTTCGAACGCCTTTATCAATCAGCTGGTTGGCGGGGAAATTTATTTCAAATGTGAAAATTTCCAAAAGACCGGCTCTTTTAAAATACGTGGCGCATCCAATGCCGTTTTTAGTTTGACCGATGACCAGGTTGCGCGTGGAGTCATCACACATTCATCGGGGAACCATGGCGCGGCGCTGGCCCAGGCGGCTGCCTGGCGAGGCTGTAAATGTTATGTCGTCACCCCAAATATGTCGCCAGAGATAAAGAAAAAAGCCCTGCTTTACTATGGTGCTGAAGTGACCTTTAGTGACGTTACCCTCACATCCCGGATCGCCGAAACCGAAAAGATTATTGAACGAACAGGTGCAACTTTTATCCACCCATATGACAATGATCAGGTTATTGCCGGTGCAGGAACAGCCGCGCTGGAGTTGATGCGTGAAATTCCGGATCTGGATTGTATCCTTGCCCCGGTTGGTGGTGGCGGTGGTATGAGTGGGACGGCTATGGTGGCAAAGGGTCTAAACCCAAATGTGAAAGCTTATGGCGCTGAACCGTTATTGGCCGATGACGCCTGGCAATCCTTTACCAGTGGGAAACTACATGCACAGCTTCCCGCAAAGACCATTGCCGACGGACTACGTACCGCTTTAAGCGAACGTACGTTTGGCTATATCCGCGAATTTGTGGATGATATCCTGCGGGTAAGCGATGAACAGATAATTGCTGCCATGCGCATGATTTGGGAACGGATGAAAATTATCGTGGAAACCTCATCTGCCACACCTTTTGCGGCGATATTGGCTAACATGGACATGTTCCGTAGTAAAAAGACAGGTATTATTATTACGGGTGGTAATGTCGATTTAGAGCATTTGCCCTGGACGCCGGAGGGGGCCGTATAATTTCAATTTATATGGCACTACAGGGTTCTCTGTGGAAAAGGAAAAGCAATTTACAAAGAAGGGCAGGAAACACAGGATGACTACTGTAGAGAAAATTCATGAATTTTCTCTCCTTGAAACCATCAGGGCCTTGAATGCTGGGAAGATCATGAATATTATCAGCCTGAAATGTTTCATCGTATTCACGTTTTTTCATATTTTGATTGAAAGTTATCCAGGCTTACCCACAAGAAATCCAGTAGAGCATTTATATAAACCACTCTCGCACTTTTCATTCATGCCAGACTGAGAAATGAATCGTTTTATTTAGCCATTCCCCTCATTCGTCGAATCTTCTTTGTGATGACCAGACTGCTAAAAAACATAATTATGCTTGCCGGAATTGCTATTACCAGCAAGCCGGTCATCAGGATAAAAATACCCTCTGATCCGAATTGTAAGAATGTTTTAAAGGCCGGAGATGTCATGAAATCATGAAACAACACCCAGGGAAATGAACGTCCTAAAATGAATTCACCAACCTTTATTCCAAAGGCATAAAGCGGTAAAACTGTCAAGGGATTTGAAATCAAGGTTGTAATGGATGTGATCAGAAAGTTGATATGCCTGATTGGGCTTATCATGACCGTTACTGCCAGCTGCATTCCAACGGGGACAAAAATTCCAATAAAGGTACCCGCGGCCATACTAATTGCTGTCGTATAAGCCGATGTGTCGGGGTGGACAATCTTTTTAAAAAACGGTTCTAATTTCGAATGCTTTAGTTTTTTATACCAGACGCTACGGGATATGCGGCGATATAAATCCTGCAAGGGATCATTATTTTTATTTGCTTGAGTCATGCCTACCTATCTGTCCACTTTCGTACCGATACAGGTCGGTAGGTCGTCATGGCCGCCAGCAGCTTTTCCGGATCATCATCCCGGATCAGCAGTTTCATGTATTCTGGTTGAAGAAAACCTTTTGTGGCCATTTGCCGAAAAAAATCAAACAAAGGGTCGAAATAATTCGCCACATTGTAAAAACCGATTGGCTTATGATGCAACTCCAGTTGCGACCAGGTAAAGATTTCGACAATTTCATCCAAAGTACCGATACCGCCGGGCATTGCAATAAATCCATCGGACAGTTCTTCGATCATGGCTTTGCGGCTATGCATTGAATCCACGATGGTTAATTTGCTCAATCCTTTGTGGGCAACTTCACGCTCGAATAAATGCTGAGGTATAATACCATGTGCATAGCCGCCAAGTTGGAGCATTTTGTCGGCAATTTCACCCATCAGCCCCACTTTACCGCCCCCGAAAATCATGCCAATATTGTGCCGGACCAATCCGGCGCCAAGAGCCCGGGCCTTTGCACTGTAAATGGGGGCGTTGCCCCGGGATGAGCCACAATACACGGCGATATTCTTTAGCATGGTATTTTTACCTGTTCGATTTTTTTAAATGTATTCTCCAACATGGCTTGTTCAAAATCTTCGTTTGTCGCATATACATGACCCAGACTTCTTTCCCACAGCGAGGCCTTTTCCATACACAAGTAAAAGAAAACCTTGTTGTGCCATGGCGCAAAGGCCTGGTACATGGTGGAGAATTTTTCTACCTTAATCGCATCTGGATAGGTCATCTTGCCATGCGGATCGGTGACCAGTTCCATTTGGGTGATTTTGGTAGGAAAGCCCAGCTTGCGGATTTTTTTTAGGACTGGTTTTATGAAGGTGACGGAGCCAAAGGAAATGAACAAAACATCATCAGGGGAAAATTTATCCATTAGCCCCACTGCGATCTCGGGATAAGCGCTTTTCCAGTTTTCGTAATAAATGATTGGATGAAAATGGAAAGCGACCTTGACGCCCTTATCTGCCACCTGCTTTGCTGCGCCGATGCGTTGTTCAAGACTGGCGGTGAAATGTTCTTCGTTTTCAATGATGACCTGAGGGTTTAATGACCAGCTACATACCACATTTGTCGGAATATCGTTTTCTAAAAAATAGCGGATATTTGCCGATTTTGTTTTAAACTCCAGCATGACATTTGAGTTCTTACGCGCAAAACTGCAGAGGGCATCGAGATTGCCATTCTTGTTGCCCCAGGCCAGGGAATCCGATGATTGCCCGGTCCCGATGTGATAGCGACGTTCGGGGTCAAGCTGAATCTTGTTGAGTTTTTCGACCAGGTTATCGTCAAACACGGTGCTGTCTTTATAAAAGGTTTGAATCGTGCAATAGCTGCAACCAAAGATACAGTTTTCAACCGCGTCGATGGTTTTTAAGTTACAGCAAACCGTTTTTTCCGAGGCGACCGGACACATGCCGAAGATGTTTTTATCACTTTTTTCCAGAACAATTTTGCCTTTTTCGCGTTTTTTAGGACGCTTTAGCTCCGATCCGGAATAGGATTTTGCTTTGGCCTTTATTTTCTGCATCCGGGAATGCAGCTGTGGCAGGATTTTATTCTTATGTTGCACATCGTCATTATTTACGGGCCAGAGATCGGCAAGAGTGTTTATGCACCACATCTGCAGGTCACGTGCATATTCGACTAGCTGCCTGAATTCCTGAAAAGTGAGGCGGAGTTCAGT
>CAYWBI010000060.1:0-19535 GCA_964456445.1 uncultured Calditrichaceae bacterium | reverse complement strand
TGACTAACCCTGCCATTTATGGCGGGGAAAAGAAGTTGTCCCTCTCATCATTAAGTCCTTTAGGGCTTTTTAGAGTGAACTCATATATATACGGTTCGGTCTTTAATTCTCGAATGTTTACAAAACAGCATTTTGTGCTTATATTGGCTTATCAGTGTAAAGAGGCTGAACCATGGCTGAAGAAAAAGAAAAATCCCTTAAGGTAAATCAGGAAACGATAGATATCCTCGTGGCAAACGTAATCCCAACAACAAAATATTTTGAGCTTCGTTTTGACCAAATGGATAAGCGTACCAGCCGGATTGAAAGGGATATGGAACAGCTCCGTGATGAGATGAAGCAAGGTTTTGCGAAAAGCGATCAAGTACTAAATGAATTTAAAACAGATGTTGCCGAACGCTTTGGTTATGTCGATAAACGTTTTGAGCAGGTTGATAAACGTTTTGAACAAGTTGATAAACGTTTTGAGCAAGTTGATAAACGTTTTGAGCAAGTGGATAAACGTTTTGAGCAAGTGGATAAAAAGTTTGAACTGGTCATTGCTTCCATTGATAAACTGGGGGACAAGATTGATAATAAGCTCGAGCGGGGACGTGATTTTACACTGCGGATGTTCTCGATCGCTATTATGATCAGTTTTTTAGGCGTTTTTGGTGTATTGTTAAAAATGTTCGGGGTTTTTTAATTTCTTTTTACTTCTTCCCATAAACTTCAATCGTAGTTTTTATCCGGCCCTGTTTGTGTGTTTTTGTGCACCCCCGGGAGATTTATTTCTTCATCTTTCTTTTGAGTAAAACCTACAAGACAATAAATTACCTCTTTTGTTTTTAAGGAGAACGAATGTCGATAAAATCGGATATATGGATCAGAAAAATGTCAAAGCAAAAGGGAATGATCGAACCTTTTTGCGAACACACCGGTGGAGATAAAATTAGTTATGGGTTATCCAGCTATGGTTATGATTTCCGGGTTGCCAATGAATATAAAATATTTACCAACATCAATAACGCTCTTGTTGATCCAAAGAATTTTGAAAAAAACTCATTTGTTGATTTCAAGGGTGCTGCCTGTATTATTCCACCAAATAGCTTTGCCCTGGCACGAACAGTGGAGTATTTTCGCATCCCAAGAGATGTGCTGGCGATTTGTGTTGGTAAATCTACCTATGCCCGTTGTGGCGTTATTATTAATGTAACGCCACTTGAACCGGAGTGGGAAGGGCATCTTGTGGTTGAAATTTCCAATACAACACCGTTGCCATCAAAGATATATTCCAATGAGGGTCTCGGGCAATTGCTTTTTTACTCCGGCGATCAACCGTGTGAAACCAGCTATGCGGACCGCAAAGGCAAATACCAAAATCAACAGGGCATTGTATTGCCAAGAATTGAAAATGACCCGCGGGAAGGGTAATAATGCGCTTTCCCCGCTTTCGCTTTACCTCTGATGATCAACTGCCAAACCGTGGCTTAATCCTCATAACAAGTTTGTACCAGTTACTGATGCTTCTGCTGCTTTTACTGAACATTGGATATGTGGAAAATCTTGCCTGGTGGTTATTTTTTCACTTTGTTGTGTTGTCCTATTTGTTCTTTAAGGGAACACCTGCCTGGGAAGAAAATAAGCTTTGGAGTCCCTTGCTTATCATTCCATTGAATTTTACAGAGCTGCATTATCTGGTTCATTTGGTAAATCCACGGGATATCGACGTCTTTTTAGTACGATTGGATCAGTATATTTTTGGGGTTAATCCGACGATATGGCTGGAACGGCTGCTAAATCCCTGGCTTACTGAAATCCTGCAACTTGTCTATTCCACATTTTATTTTTTACCGATCGTTCTCGGTGTTCTATTGGTCCGCGCACATAAGAAACAGGAATTGCACTTTTTTGTGTTTCAGATTGTCTATGGGTTTTATCTCTCCTATATCGGTTATTTTATTTTCCCTGCGCTCGGACCCCGTTTTTCACTGGCCTCGTTGCAAACCGTCCCTTTGAGCGGCGTATTTTTAATGGAACATATCCATCAGCTATTGAATAATCTGGAAAATATCCAAAGGGACGCATTTCCAAGTGGTCATACGGAGATGACCTTGCTGACCCTTTATTATGCAGCCAAGTATAACCGGCGCTATTTTTTTGTGATGATTGTTATCGCCATTCTGCTGATCTTTTCCACGGTCTATCTGCGCTACCACTATGTAAGCGATGTTATTGCCGGGGCGTTTTTAATGCTGTTTGTGGTATGGAGCGGAAAAAAACTTTATACCTGGATTGGTAGCGGAGAACAAATTGTATAAATGCGACGAAATATAATTTTAAGGGAAAAGGATTTTATATAAATTGTTTGACCAGAGCTAAACCAATATTCATTATGTCTTTTCCTATGTGATCAGTCGATTAATAACGGTGTTGAACAAAAGAAATCTTTTTATTATCGGAGTGTGGAAATGAACTTGCTGGGCGAATTTAATAAAGCTTTATCCATGGACGAGTACATGGATAAACTAGGTGATCAAAAAAAATTACATGACCTGCATTTCAAAAAAGTGCAAATAACAGATGGGTTTTTTGCACATTCGCCCTTAAAGGTATTGGTTATTACAGAGCCCTGGTGTGGCGATTCCGTGGCAATTCTACCGGTCTTGAGTAAATTTTTTAGCAATAACCCCGTAGAAATGCACGTGGCCCTTCGTGATGAAAACGATGAGCTAATGTCACGCTTTTTAACCAATGGTGGCAAAGCAATTCCCATAATCCTTGTCCTGAACGCACAGGGCGATTTGTTGATGCGTTTCGGGCCGCGTCCTAAAAAAGTTCAGGCCATATTTGAAGCTCATCGCAGCGATATCGAGGCCGGAAAAATTGAAAGGAAAGAAGTGGGTAGAAAAATACGCTCCTTTTATGCCAAAGACCATGGAGAAACAATACTCAAAGAGTTCCGTAGTGAATTGAAAAAGGTTATCTAATACCTGTTTTAGCAAGTCTCAAGCAAGCTATTTTGTGTGATTATTGTAAAAGTGTTGCATACCATAGAAAGGAATTTTTATGTCGGAACGAACAAATTCAAGTTTCACATTTCTAAATTTTTCCATGGGCATAATTGTGACCTTTTTGCTGGTTTGGATACTTGTGATCGGCCGGACGATAATCCTGCCCTTTATGGTTGCCTTGTTCATGACTTTTATTCTGGACCCTGTGGTAGAGTTTTTAATGCGGATAAAGGTTCCGCGTTCGTTGGCGGTAATTTTTACAATGCTTATTGCTTTCATCTTCATCTATCTTTTCGGCTTACTCGTATATTCTAATATCCAGGAATTTGTTGTGCAATTTCCAACGTATGAAGACCGTCTTGCCAATTTGCTATATAGCAGCGTTAACAGTATCGAGCACTTTATTGGTAAGGACATTTCGCCGGATATGCTAAAAAATCTGAATATAAATTGGCTGGATGCTTTACAAGGTATGTCGCTCGCCAGCAATATTGTATCTGGACTGGGCAGCTTTTTTTCATTCTTTATGCGGTTTTTACTGATGATTGTTTTCCTGGCCTATATGCTTGCTGGCAAGCCAAATCTTAAAAGAAAATTGTGCGCCGCTTTTCCGGAAACACAAGCGGTCAGCATGGAAGAAATGATCGATGCCGCCACTGAAAAAATCCAAAAATATCTTGGAGCGAAAACCCTGGTCAGTTTTATAACGGCCTTCATTTCACTGATTATCTTTTGGAGCTTTGGCGTGGATTTTGCGATCTTCTGGGCCTTCATTATTTTTCTGTTCAACTTTATACCAAATATTGGTTCGATAATTGCGTCTCTTTTACCCGTCATTTTTTCAATATTACAATTTGGTAGTTTTGCCCCGGCCTTTTGGCTGCTGTTTGCATTGGGCATCCTGCAATTTTTAATGGGCAACCTACTGGAACCGCGTATCATGGGTTACTCGCTCGATCTTAGCCCGATTATGGTGATCCTTTCTTTAATTTTTTGGGGTTATATTTGGGGGGTCGCCGGAATGTTGCTTTCCGTGCCTATTCTGGCCACTGTGGCCATTTGTACCGAAAGGATCGATGGATTGCGTTTTGTCAGTGTGTTTCTAAAAGGAAATTTTTAATGTAGTCGGTATGATTTCTTAAAATTTATTTACCTATTATAAAGAGGAAATATGAAGAAAATTATAATATTTATTTTAATTTCAGGATTTTTTATGGCCTGTAAAACACAAAGCCCATCTACAAATAAGGATTCTTTTAAATATAGCACCGGGCAATTTGCAGATTTACGTATCCTTCGTTATCAGGTGCCTGGATTTGACGAATTAAGCCTAAACACCAAAACCATGCTATATTATCTTTCACAGGCGGCGTTATCCGGTCGTGATATTATCTATGACCAGAACTTTAAATACAATTTGGTTATCCGGCGTACACTGGAAGCCATTGTTGCAAATTATTCCGGTGATCGCACCATTGATGATTATAAGAACCTGATGATCTATACCAAACGTGTTTGGTTTTCAAATGGAATTCATCACCATTACTCCACGATGAAATTCCAACCGAAATTTTCCTATGATTATTTCGCGGGTCTTGTAAAGGGCTTGTCTCCTGATGTTCTTCCCTTAAAAAATGGGCAGAGCGTGGATGACTTCCTGAAAATTTTAAAACCTATTATGTTTGATTCAAAGGTGGACGCAAAGAGGGTAAACCTGGATGCAGGCGTGGATCACATCGCAAATTCTGCCAATAACTATTATGAGGGTTTGACAGAAAAAGAGGTCGTGGATTTCTATAAAAAACGTATCGATCCTAAGGACAAGGAACCGATTTCATGGGGCCTGAATTCTAAACTTGTTAAGGAAAACGGTAAGATTACTGAAAAAGTTTGGAAAGTTGGGGGGATGTATGGCCCGGCCATCGAGAAAATCGTTTTCTGGCTCAAAAAAGCAGTGCCATTGGCAGAAAATGCCCGGCAGAAAAAAGCCCTGGCGCTGCTTATAAAATACTATGAAACTGGTGATCTAAAGGTGTTTGATGATTACAGTATCGCCTGGGTTGCCGATACCCACTCTACTGTGGACATGATCAATGGTTTTATTGAAGTATATGGCGATGCCCTGGGTTACCGCGCTTCTTATGAATCAATCATTCAGGTAAAGGACCCCGAAGCAAGTAAACGGATTGCTGCCATCAGCAGCCGTGCCCAATGGTTTGAAGACCATTCGCCGATTATGGATGCTCATAAAAAGAAAAATGTAAAAGGCATCACAGCCAATGTGATCAACGCTGTTATGGAAGCAGGCGATGCCGCACCTTCCACGCCGATTGGTGTAAACCTGCCCAATGCTAATTGGATACGTGCAACCCATGGTTCCAAATCCATCAATCTTGGCAATATTGTAAATGCCTATGCCGAGGCATCCAAGAGCAGTGGGGCATTGGAAGAATTCGCCTGGAACAAAGATGAAGTTGAATTATCACGTAAGTGGGGCACATTGGGTGATAATCTCGAGACGGATATGCACGAAGTGATTGGTCATGCCTCCGGTAAGATCAACGAGGGCATTGGCACTCCGAAAGAGACTTTGAAAAATTATTCAAGTACGTTGGAAGAAGCCAGGGCGGATCTCGTTGCACTTTATTTTCTTATGGATCAACGTTTGGTTGATCAGGGTGTTTTACCCAATCTGAATCCAGGGAAAGCCGAATACAACAGCTACATCCGCAACGGGTTAATGTTACAATTACGTCGGGTAAAAGTGGGTAACAACCTCGAAGAAGCCCACATGCGCAACCGGCAATTAGTGGCAAAATGGGTGTATGAACATGGTGCAAAAGATAGTGTCATTGAAAAGAAAACACGTGACGGCAAAACGTACATGGTTATCAATAACTATCCAAAACTGCGGGTATTGTTCGGTAAGCTATTGCGGGAAATTCAGCGGATAAAATCCGAGGGCGATTATGAAGCCGGTAAAAACCTGGTGGAAAATTATGGCGTGAAGGTAAACGTTGCTTTACAGAAAGAAGTCATCGCCCGCTATAAAAAACTAAATATAGCCCCATATAGCGGGTTTATTCAACCCAAGCTGACGCCGGTAAAAAAAGATGGGAAAATCATGAACGTTAAGATTTCTTATCCGGATGATTTTACAAAACAAATGATGGGTTTTTCGAAAAATTACTCGTTTTTACCAAATTTCAATTAGTCAACTATGTAACATGGCTCTCTGGCCTTCATCTTTTTTGGTGAAGGCCATTTTTCTTCTTTTGATCAATAAATGCTAAAAATTGATGCGGAGTCTCACCGGCGTCAAGAATTGAAAGGCCGGTCCCATTACATTGGTTATGATCGTTTTGTTAGTGGATTTTTTTCTCTTCTGCAGCTGTAAAGAATTAAGCATTATATAGCAAAAAATAGTATTTTCATCCAATCATTAAAAAAACAAAACAAGTTAATAGTATTATCCGGGTCTTAAGTTTTATATACGCATAAAATTTTGAAGAAGAGGATTCCGAATGTTATCAAAAAGGGCACAACGTCTAAAAGAGTCGGCAACCTTAAAAGTATCCGGCGAAGCCATGCGTCTGCGGGCGGAAGGTGTGGACATAATCAATCTTGGCATGGGTGAACCGGATTTTAATTCACCCGACCATGTGAAACAGGCCGCCATACAGGCCGTCCGGGACAATCATAGTCACTATACCATAAACCGCGGTATAATGCCCTTACGCCAGGCCATCTCCAAACGGATGAAGGAAGACTATGATGCAGATTATCCGCCGGATCAGATTATTGTAACCAACGGCGCTAAGCAATCCATCTTTAATGTCCTGATGGCTTTGTTGAATACAGGCGATGAGGTCATCATGCCATCCCCGGTTTGGCCCACACACCCGGAGGCGGTAGGTTTGGCGGACGGTAAAGCAATTGTGGTGCCTGCAACCGAGCAGAATGGTTTTAAGTTGACCCCGCAGCAATTGCGTGCGGCCATCACCCCCAGAACAAAAGCGTTGATGATAAGTAATCCCTGTAACCCGACAGGCATGGTTTACAACCGGGCAGAATTAAGTGCTTTGCTACAGGAAATTAAGGGAACGGATATTTACTTTCTTTCCGATGAAGTATATGCCCCGCTGCGCTTTGATGATCTGGATTATGCAAGTGGCGCGGCTTTTAGGGATTTGCTTGATGACCGTTTGGTCATTTTACAGGCGGTTTCCAAAGCTTATGCCATGACGGGCTGGCGTATTGGTTTTTCCCTTGGACCATTGGAAATCATTAAAGCGATGGATAAGATCCAGGGGCACAGCACATCCAATGCCTCCTCCATTTCACAATATGCTGCAATGGCTGCATTGACCGGCCCTCAGGATGTTGTTGAAGACATGCGCGCGGTCTATGAAGAACGTCGTGCTTATGTACGGGGACGACTGAAAAAAATGGCGGGCATACAATTTACCATGCCACAGGGCGCATTCTATTTTTTCCCAAATATCAGTGGCTGTTACGGTCGAACGGATTCCGGCAGGATCATTGCCAATTCCACGGACCTGGCGCTGTATCTTTTGCAAGATGCGCATGTGGCCATGGTGCCCGGTATTGGTTTTGAAGCGGAAAATTATTTACGTATTTCCTATGCGGCGTCCCTGGATGATTTGGAGAAGGCCATGAAGCGGATGCAAATGGCCCTGCAACGAATCAATCATGACTAATAGTTTAGAAAGATTAAATACAACACAATCAAAAAAATAGTGTATATTCATATTTCAGGGAATAGATCAGTTCTCAAAATAGAGATGCATTACCGTATGTATTTATGCTAAACCGCCCGTTAAAACAGGGAGGTAGGCGTTACCATAGTCAAATAAATGATCTGCTATAATCTGAATATTTATCGTTATAAAATTTTGTTGATCCATCTATTCTGACACGAAAGAGTGAAATTAGCAAAGAACTATGGGAAATAAGAGAAAAATTGTGCGTCAGGTACTGTTTATATCAGGGATGTCATTAATTGCTGCCATTGCTTTTAATGCGGTTTCCTCAAAAGGCATCCCCTGGGTTTACCATGCACCTGTAATCGAACAGGGTGCAATAATTGATTTGTACCAGGCATGGAAAATCTATAAAGAACAATCTGCATTATTTGTCGATGCCCAGAACCTGCGGGCTTTCCAGGATAGCCACATCCCGGGAGCGATCAATATTCCATACAATTCCAGAGACGTTGAACGTTTGTCTGCTGCATTGGATAAAAAATCCAATCTTATTGTTTATTGTTATAGTTCGACGTGCCATCAGGCGGATATCCTGGCCGATCGTTTAAAAAAAATCGGTTTTATTCATGTGGCCATTTTTAGGGAAGGTTACCGGGGATGGAAGAATGCCAATTATCCTTTAACCGCCCCTCAAATTTAATTTAAAGCGGAAATGAAAAGGCTCTAATCAATCAAAAGTCAGAAATCTGATATATTTTTACCACATGGAAAATATGTCCAACAGGCAAATAAATAAACCATGATGAAAAAAATCAACGTAAAGCACCTGATGCCCGTTCTTACCGCCATACTGCTTGGGGCTGTCCTGATCATGGCATCTTATGATAAATTTATGGACCCCGCGGATTTCGCCCGAAATATCCGGGCGTATCATTTGCTACCGGAAATTCTAAGTCCCGTCCCTGCGCTTTTTTTGCCCTGGTTGGAATTTTTTACGGGACTGTGTCTTATTAGCGGATTGATGCGACGGGCGGCATTGGGCATTGCCGTTTTCCTGTTTGCCCTGTTCAGCTTTGTTGTGGCCTATGCCCTGATTAGCGGTCTGCGTATTGATTGTGGTTGTGGTCTCGCCCTGTTGGGAACGAAAGTAACCGGGGCCAAACTTCTTGTAAATATCGTTCTTACTTCTGTCTCTTTCCTGGCACTGTTTTTTTATAACTCAAAAAAATAACAATTTTAATGATTGTATGTGTCTTTAAGCATTGAATATATTTGGTTTAACCTGTATATTTTTGTTTTTTATAAACACAAAATCAAATATAGGGGATGCCGTGATTATCCCGCCTATAATTGATTTTACCATTATTCGCATGGATTAGGAACAATTGATGTCCAGTTTGCAAAATTTACACGATATATATATAAAAAGCCGCCCGGCCGCGCGCAAGGTACAAACCACATCACAACTGCTTATCCGTTTGTGCAAAAGCTTAAACCTGGACGGCCCGGAAGAGATTACCCCTGAATATTATGCACGCTTACCACAGATAATAGATTCTTATTGTAACAGCAACATGCATAAAGCCATACAGGATAAGAGCACCCTTGCGGAAATGATTGGCCGCCATGGCCCGGTTGACGGATGGGAAAAAGCCTTGGACGCGCTTTTAAACGACAGCGATAGCAACCTTCGGCAGTTTGTTTTGCAAAGCCTGGAATATACTGCCCGCCGGAAACCGGAAATAATTATTCCATACATAGAAAAATTTAAAGACGGGAAAGATGAACTGTTACGAAATATTGGCGCCAGGGTCATCAGCCGTTCCATCATGTCTGCACATAGTGAATACATCGATCAAAAATTACAGGAATGGGAAGCCAAAAATGATTTTGACTTTTTGGCATTGATCAAAAAAAATATGTCGGTTTATATTCGACGTGGAGATGATTTTACGAGGGAACCATTTTATAGGCAGACCTATGACCGCCTGACAAAGGTATTGCTCGAAAATCGATAAAACATGAAATTACAAATTTATCCCGGATTAAGTTGTTTGGGTTAAACGGCAATTTTTATGGTGCGGGTTTCTCCGGGCTTGTATCATGGGCAGCATATAAAAAATGAGTGAAACCCTTCTATGGTAGCCCGGTTTACTAAAAGTTTTTTGATAGGTGAATAAATTTAATAAGCGGTCCAAATATATGTTCTCTAATATCAAATGGCTTTTATGGTTTGCTGTGTTTCTTATCATGATTGGTTGCTCCACACAACACGTACTCAAAAAAGATGACAGGAGCGCCTTTAAATATTATTCACGCGCTTTGGAATCCTTTAGCGCCGGGCGGTTTGAGCCTGCGTTAATGTATATTGACCAGGCTATATCCATCAATAGCCATATTGCCGGATATTATGAGTTAAAAGGGGATATTCTCTCGAACAAAAGACAAAACGAGAAAGCACTTAAGGCATATAAACAAGCTTTACAATACCGTTCAAACTATGAAGTTGTTCAGATAAAAATTGCGGACATATACTTTAAGCGCCATGAGTATGATAAAGCCCAAAAAGCTTATAAAAAAGCCATTGCCCTGGCGCCGGAAAAACTAAATTTGACGCTTCGGCTGGCGGCATGTTTTTTACAGACCAGGGACTACGGGATTGCCCGAAGTGTTTTGGACGACTATAAACGTTTAATCGCCGGTCAGAAAACGGATACAAGTTATTTTGTTCTAAGGGCCAAGTTGACTTATGAAAAAAAGGACTATGTTGCCCTGATCAATGCCTCCCGGCTGGCAGTTGCCGGAGGCGTCCGTCAACGTTCGCTTTATCTGGTTTACCTACGCGGTTTGTTTTATCTGCGGGCCTGGGAACAAGCCTATGAAATACTGGTTAATACTGCAAAGAGGTATCTAAAAAAGACAGACGTCCATTTTTTTCGCGGGCTCTACTTTGCCCGGCAGAATAACCGCGAAGATGCCATAGTTCAGTTACGTTTGGCCGTGGATGGCGGTACAAGTTTGTACGAAGCCTACGAACTGTTGGCAGGTTTTTACAATGGTGAAAAGGCCCGGGCTATTTTATATAGCGGTAAAAAATACAAAAAAGGCCGGTTGATCAACGGCGGTGAGTAAAGCGGAAAGAAAAAAAATGCCTGAATTGCCTGAAGTCGAAATTGTGGTGCGCGAACTGCGGGAACAAGTTCTTGATAAAACGATCAAAAAAATAGATGTGCTTTGGGATAAAACCTATGAGCAAAGATGTTCCTTGCCGGTGGCAGGCCAGGTGATAAAACAGATAGGGCGCAAGGGCAAATATATCCTGCTTTACATGCCGGACAGTGTTTTGGTGGTTCATTTGCGGATGACGGGACAGTTGCTTTTTATGGAAAAGCCGGAAAATGGCCCGGCAAAACATATTCGGGCGGTTCTGTCTTTTGATGATGGCTCACGTCTGTATTTTAAGGATGTAAGAAAATTTGGCCGGATTTATCATGTAAAGAATGCCGGGGAAGCTATGCCCAACGTCGGGGAAGACGCCATGTCGGCACAAATGGATGGATTGCATTTCTCAAAGCTTTTACATGGCCATTCGATGGGTATAAAGGCTTTTTTGCTGAATCAAAGGTTTCTTGCCGGTGTTGGAAATATATATGCCGATGAATCGTTGTTTAAGGCTGGCATCCATCCCGGGCGGGATACACGCTCAATTTTGGCGGATGAAAGCATGCGTTTATTCAAAACCCTGCGTGAAACTCTTCAACAGGCAATTAATAATATGGGCAGTACTATTTCCGATTACCGTGATACCAGGGGTAATGAAGGAACCAATCAGAAATATTTTAATGTTTATGGCCGCGCGGGTAAGCAATGCAAATCCTGCGGCTCAATCTTAGAAAAAACAAAAATGGCCGGGCGCGGTACACATTATTGTCCCAATTGCCAAAAGTGAGATAAAATATGGAAAATAAAATTATAACATTGTTAACCGATTTTGGTACAAAAGATGGTTATGTAGGCAGCTTGAAAGGTGAACTGAAACGTCTTTGCCCGGAAGGTGAAATTATTGATATTACACACGCCATTGATCCGTATGATGTGACCGGCGCGGCTTATGTGTTGAACACATATTATGAGTCCTACCCAAGGGATACGGTACATTTGGCGGTGGTAGACCCGGGGGTTGGAGGCAGCCGCAGGGGTATTATCATCCGTACAGCCCATCATTTTTTTGTCGGTCCGGACAATGGCCTGTTCCGTTTTGTTTTTGACAAGGAAGCCTATACCGCCTATGAAATCGATTGGGAGAAGGCCGGGCTAAAAGCAGCGTCTAAAACATTCCATGCCAGGGATCTGTTTGCACCGATAGCCGCACGTTTGATGCGCGGAATATCACCGGAGCGTCTCGGCCGTAAACTTGACGCGCGTACCGATTATTCATTTCGCTTTTTTAGTAAAACCGCGGATGGGGCTTATACGGTCCCCGCTGTGGCAGTAGATCGCTTTGGTAATATTATTTCCGGGTTTTCCCAACGGGATTTGGAAAGATTGAACCGAAAAGAAGTAAGCAGCGTTACCGTTGGTGATTTTTCTACCGATAAATTAAATCGCTATTACAGTGAGGAAAAAGCTGGTAGCCTGATTGTTCTGTGGAACAGCGCCGGCTTTTTGGAAATCGCCGAAGTGGAAGGCAATGCCTCAAAACGCTTAAAATTTGACAGAAAAAAAGATCAAATCCGTTTGACGGTAAGCTAAAACTGATATACAAAAACATAAAAATGAACGATTGATTACGCAGGGCGAATTAAAAATTGCCTTTAAGTGATTTGCAGGCTAAATAAAAAAGTTTGTTTAACGAGGTATTAGAATAAAGCGAGGGTCAGCATACGGGTCAAAAGGGCTAAATACCCGGAGCATAAAAGCCTGAGATGACCTGCTTATTATCAATGTGTTGCTTTGCTAATAAAATACCGGCATTTGTCGTTCTTCAAACAGCATCTGTGTTTTATTAACCTAATAATAATTGTCTTTAAAGATTTAACGATTTTTTTTTTCATACAGCACGGTACGGTCTAAGAAAAATCGTGGGTAGGCATAGAAATAGTAAACAAAGGGAACAAATCCGTGGAAGAACTAATCCAATATCTGCGCAAGAATTACCGGGCCTTGTTGGGGTCGTTTTTTCTGGCGCTTATCTTATGGTTTGCGGTTACCTCGGACAAGGAATATACCCATAATTTGCGGGTGCCTCTTGTTATTGCGCCGCTGGAAAAAGGATTGGTGCTTAAAAACGTCCCTCCGGATTTTGCTATGTTAAAAGTCCAGGGCAGTGGTCGCGCACTATTTACCCTTAATTTTTTAAAGCAGAAAATCCATTTGGATTTACCCGGTTTAAAAAAAAATCAAACCATTCAGCTGAAAAATTATATCAATCGTTTTCAGTTGCCCGCGGATTTGAACATCCGCATTCTCGATATTATCTATCCCCGCCAGATAACACTGGAGGTAGATAAATTGGCCGAACGGGATATTCCAATAAAAGTGATTGATGCGGTTAACCCGGCCCCCGGTTATATGAAAATTGGTTTTAAGTTAATGCCCGATTCTGTGCATGTGCGTGGACCCAGATCGCTTGTTCTTGAGCAAAAGTATATTTTGACAGACACCCTGCGCAAGAAGCAAGTCAAATACCCTTTCACACAAAAAATTGCCCTGAGCAATCCATCGCCAAACACACTTATCCTGTCACCGGATGAGCTAAGGGTAAAGGTTATCATTGAGCCTATCGTTGAGCGTACGATCTACGATGTACCCATTGAAATTATCCATCTTCCGGGAGATTTATCCGCCGAAACCGATCCGACATCAATCTCGGTGCGGGTCCGTGGAAATGAATCTCTGATATCCGGTCTTACCGTACGCGATATCCATGTTGTTTTTAACTATGCCAAAAGTTTTGTTTCTGGTAAAGAACGCTATTTGATGCAAATTTCCGTTCCTCCGAAAGTCGATTGGCTTGAAGCAAGCCCACAGGATTTTCAGCTTAAATTGATGCGGAAGGAAAAAAAGAAGTGATTGTTCTTGGTATAGAGTCGTCTTGCGATGAAACATCCGCCGCTGTTATCGATGAAGAGAAAGTGTATTCAAATATTATCGCTTCACAAATGGTCCATGCCCAATTTGGCGGGGTTGTACCGGAATTGGCGTCACGGGCGCATCTGCGCAAAGTGGCACCTATTGTGGAGCAGGCCTTAAAAACAGCGGACATGACCATGGATGATATCGATGGCATTGCGGTGACCCATGGCCCTGGTTTGGTCGGTGCCTTATTGGTTGGGCTTAATTTTGCCAAAGGGCTCTCCCTGGCGCGTGAAATCCCTTTTTATGGGGTGAACCATATGGAGGGTCATATTTATGGGAATCTGCTTAGCCATCCACAGCCGGCATTTCCGGTACTCTTTATAATCGTCTCCGGCGGGCATACCCAATTGGTTGTTATGCGCGGACATTTACAGTATGAAATTATTGGCAGCACCAGGGATGATGCTGTAGGTGAAGCCTTTGATAAGACGGCGAAAATTTTGGGGCTGGGCTATCCCGGCGGACCGGAAATCGATCGGCTGGCCAAACAGGGCAATGGGGAATTTATACGGTTCCCACGTGCTTTTATCAAGGAAGAACATTATGATTTTAGCTATAGCGGATTGAAGACGGCTGTGCGGACTTATATTCAAAAATTATCCACGGACACACTCGAAACCCAACTTGCGGATATTTGCGCATCTTTTCAGGAAGCGGCGGTGGATGTGCTGTTGCAAAAAGCGCTACGCGCAGCGAAAACATATCATGCCCGGGTCATCGCTGTGGCAGGAGGGGTCGCGGCCAACAGTCATTTACGTAACCGTCTGGAAGACATCTGCCGCAAAAATGGTTTTCAATTTTATAAACCCGAACTGGAATATTGCTCCGATAATGCAGCCATGATTGCACGGGCCGGGATGGAACATATGTTAAGGGGCGAGGTCTCTTCGTTGAACCTGAATGCTTACCCTTCCTTAAAATTGACGTCCTCCTCCTCATCTAAACAAACCCCGGTTACCGGATGAACGGTCTTACAGAAATACATGGCAATATCCCGCTTTTTGTGATGCTTGCCTTGTTTGGAGTTTCGGTTTTTTTAGCCTTTCGCTTTTACCGTGAAACTATTCCACCGATATCCCTATCCGTAAAATATCTGTTGATAAGCTTTCGGGCATTGCTATTGTTCCTTGTAGCGATGGTCATCCTTAACCCGCAGTTGTCCTGGACAAAGGTGGATGAGGCGCCACGCCGCATTGGACTCTATATCGACAACTCTGCATCCATGGGCATAAATACCAACCGTGAAAATCGTGCCGATTCGCTTCAAGCGATCCTCAAGGCAATAAACCCGGGCCTGGAAAATTTCTCTATTGGCCGCCGCTATTATAATACACGTGTTACCGCCACAGATAGCATGTTAAAACCGATGGGCGGAACAGATTTTAGTTTGATCAGCAAAGATGCCCGTAAACAACACTGGGATGCCATTCTGCTTATAAGCGATGGAGTACGCACGGCAGGTGCATCGCCGGAGACGGAAAACGTCCCGCCTATTTTCACGATTGGCCTTGGCGCGTTAAATAAATCGCCGGATATTTTTATAAAACAGGTGTTGTATCCTTCACGAGTCGTTCAGGGCCGGAAACAGCAAGTAACTGTTCATCTGGCCAACCGATCGGTAAGCACGGCAAATGTAGTTGTGCGGTTTTATTCCGGGACGAAGGTTCTTGCCCGTAAGACCGTGGAGATAAAACATACAGACAGCGAACAGAATATCGTCTTTAATTACACGCCGGTTATACCCGGTGAACAAAAGCTTAAGGTTACACTTGATACCGGAATTGACGAGCAGGAGACCCGCAACAACCGTTTTGATTTTGCCTGGGATGTAAAAAAATCGGCCATTCGTGTTGGATTGATATCCATGGCCCCGAACATCGAACATAAATTTTTTAAATTTGCCTTATCTAAAGATAAGGATTTTGAAACTCATTCAATAACTATTTTGCCAGGGGTGCGCCTGGAACAAAAAGAACTGGATAGCCTGGATGTGATGGTTTGGCTGGATTTTCCCACCCTACAAACCAGCGCGCAGCTGTGGCAAAAAGTTACAGACGTCTTACGCAAAAATCGACCGGGACTGATTTTGTTTTTAAATAAGCACAACGATAGCGGCAAATTGGAGCGTGTCCTGAAATTGCTTGGTTTGAACACGCTAAAAAAACGTCGCCGGCCGTTGACGGGATTGGTTACGGTTTCCACGCCGCTGAACCCGCTTATGGATGTGTTCCAACAGGCACCGACATCGTTGGATTTTTGGGCGGACATCCCACCGGTCAATAGTTACTATGACCTCCGGGCGATGGGCGAAAGCCTGGCCAATATGGATAACAACCCGGCACAGGACGTGATATTGCTTTCGAATAAACGGGGCCGAAAAAATATAGTTTTAAACCTAAACCCTTTTTGGAAAGCGCATTTTGCCCTTTATGACCAAACAAAAATATCCGGCGGCTATACCCGTTTTATCCAGGGGGTTGTCCGCTGGGCGTCGGACCATAAAAAGTTAGAACCGGTTGCACTTGAAACAAACAAGCGGAATACATCGCCCGGTGCGGAGATTATACTGTCCGCTTCGATTTATGATTTGCAGGGTGAAGTGATAAAGAACGGACGGTTGACGCTTACGGCTCAAAAAAAGGGAAACTCATTCCAAATACCCGTCCACATGGATAGCAGCGGTGTTTTTAATGCCCGTTATGCCTTTAATGAAACCGGGGACTTTACGGTCAATGCCGCCGGATCCGTAGATGGCGTTTCGTATGGTACCGCCCGACAAATGATCCATGTGACGCCATTCAACCCTGAATTCGTACATACCTTGCAGGACAGCGCTTTTTTGAAGAATATGGCCCGTTCTACAGGCGGGGCTTACTTGACCCTAAAAGATATCGGTAAATTGCCTACGCTGCTTGGCCCGCCCAATAAAAAATTACGAAAAAAAATCGATTTGGACCTCCGCTATAATACAAGTTATTTATATGTGATTTTATTGCTTCTGGCAATTGAATGGATTGTCCGCAAACGTGTAAAACTAATCTGAGATGAAATATGGCCAAAATACGCTGTGCATGGGTCCCGCTTGATGATCCTCTCTATTGCAGATATCATGATGAAGAATGGGGGCGTCCGGTGCACGAAGATCAAAAACTGTTTGAGTTTCTGTTATTGGAAACCTTTCAGGCAGGACTTAGTTGGCGAACCGTGCTTTATAAACGGGAGAATTTCCGTATGGCTTTTGCCGGATTCGATTTTGAACAGGTGGCGCGTTTTGATGAACAGGATTATGCGCGGCTGATAAACGATGCCGGCATCATCCGCAATAAATTAAAAGTGCGCGCGGCTATCAGCAATGCACAGGCCTTTATCCGCGTGCGGGAAGAGCAGGGCAGCTTTGACCGTTATATCTGGTCTTTTGTGCAGGGCAGGCCATTGCAGACCGCTTGTAAAGCGCTGGCCGATGTACCCGCGAAAACAGCCCTTTCCGACAAACTGAGCGCCGACTTAAAAAAACGCGGGTTTAAATTTGTCGGCTCAACCGTGGTGTATGCCCACATGCAGGCCACTGGCATGGTGAACGATCATACCCTTGATTGTTTTTGCCATGGGGCAAAGTAAAAATCCTGCATTATCGGCAATGATGTTTAATCCCTTTACCGTTATGGGATAAAGTGTTATATTTGTATTAACCCGGTAAAATTTCCACCAGGACCGAGATCTGGTTTCAAACTGTCAGCCGTTTATTGTACCGGAACGCTTACACGTTGAACAACAACAAAAACAGGCGTCTGATTTCAATGATTTCAAAAATCTATTCGTCCGCATTGATGGGCATTGATGCCTATAAAGTTGAAGTGGAAACACATATCGAGCGTGCTAATATGCCGTTTTTTAGCATTGTTGGCTTGCCGGACAATGCCGTGCGTGAGAGCCGTGAACGTGTGGTGGCAGCCATCAAAAACTCCGGTTACAAATATGTCGCTCAAAGACGCATCACAATCAATCTTGCCCCGGCGGATATCAAAAAAGAAGGCTCGGCCTATGATCTGCCTATCGCCCTTGGTCTTCTGGCAGCGCAGGGTGATATTCCCGAGGAAATTCTTAACAATTATGTTATTCTCGGAGAACTGGCGCTTGACGGCAGTGTGCGTCCGGTGCATGGCAGCTTGTCCATTGCGATAGCAGCTGCAAAAGAAAAATTCAAAGGCATCATAATCCCGGAAGAAAATGCCAGGGAAGCATCTATGGGCAGCCCGGATTTGGAAGTTGTACCGGTAGGCCATTTGACCGATGTGCTAAATTTTCTTACCGGCGCACAGCATATTCAACCTTATAAAACAGATGTTTACGCGCTGTTCCGTCAGCGGGAACAAAACGTGCTGGACTTTAACGACGTAAAGGGGCAGGAACATGTAAAACGCGCGCTCGAAGTTGCTGCTGCCGGAGGTCATAATATTTTGATGATCGGCCCGCCAGGCTCGGGCAAAACCATGTTGGCCAAGCGTTTCCCCGGCATATTGCCCCCATTGACCATTAACGAGGCCATCGAAACGACAAAAATACATTCGGTAAGTGGGTTATTGGATCATCGGGACGGGCTCGTTGTAACCCGGCCGTTCCGTTCCCCGCATCATACCATCTCTGACGCGGCACTGGTTGGTGGTGGAAAATTTCCACGTCCCGGTGAAGTGAGCTTGGCCCATCATGGCGTACTGTTCCTGGATGAGCTGCCGGAATTTAAGAAGAATGTATTGGAGGTGATGCGCCAGCCGATGGAAGATGATAAAGTGACAATTGCCCGGGCGGCCTTTACCTTAACCTACCCGGCAAACTTTTTATTGGTTGCAGCCATGAACCCTTGTCCATGTGGCTATTTCGGAGACCCAACCCATTCATGCACTTGCGCACCGCCACAGATACAGCGCTATCTCTCCCGTGTTTCCGGCCCATTGATGGACCGCATCGACATCCATGTGGATGTTCCGGCGGTAAAGTTTAAGGAGCTGTCATCCGAGCGAAAGGGGGAGCCGTCCGGGATTATCCGCGAACGGGTGGAAAAAGCCCGTGATCGCCAATTATTGCGTTTTAAGAACGAAAAAAACATCTACTGCAACGCAGATATGCAGTCACGTGAAATCCGTCGCTATTGTCAGATAGACTCTGTGGGGAAATCCTTGTTGGAAACAGCTATAACCAAGCTGGGGCTTTCCGCCCGCGCTTATGACCGCATTCTCAAGGTAGGGCGCACCATTGCCGATTTAAGCGGTAGCACGGATATATTGCCCGAGCACATAGCAGAAGCGGTTCAGTACCGCAGCCTCGACAGATTGGATACACAACTCTGAGAATAATGATTTACATTTAAGATGAAGTATCTGTTAAATAATTTTGGTATTTAGTGAATTTCATCAGATATATAACTAAATTTGAAAAAGAGGTTTTCCTTTAATATATTGCCTTTGGTTTTAAATATGAGCTGCTTTTTCCTAAGGCTAATTTTGATTTTAAATATATTCCTGCATTGACTTCTGCTGTAGCGCTGGTTGTTCATTTTTACTTGTTTTTATTAATCTATTTATATTGAGTGTTCGATAAGCCGATCAGTATAAAATATGCATGAGATTTAAAAGGAGACGACATGAATATATCGTCGGTTGCACTACATCGCCTGGAGTAT
>CAYWBI010000059.1:175-20468 GCA_964456445.1 uncultured Calditrichaceae bacterium | reverse complement strand
TACAAACCAATCTTTATATTCTTCACCATTTAAATTACCATATTTTTTTTTAGTATTTAAGGGAAAGGGCGGGGAAGTTAAGATTAGATTTACTTTACCCTTATATAGTTTCATCTCATCATTAGTAAGTATAGAATAAGAATCACCTTTTAATAAACTACCATTCTTAGTACTATAACAAGTATTTTGATTCATTTTTCATTTTCTATATACTATAATTTTTAACTCTCATTTATAAAATCAATTTACGTTTTTATCGGGTTAGCAAACAAGTTTATTCTAAAAAACTTAATGCACATAACGCCAAAAATAAGCTGCTGGAACATACGGAGCACTAGACTTTGGTATTTTAAAATACGTTATGCTGGCACCGAAAATTCAAATTTGCACATCGCTGTTCCAGTCAGCTTAATTTTTATTGTTATGTAATCTTGCTGCATTCGACTTCTGTGTACTTCTCGTGTTGTGTTTTTAACCAACTGAAACAATGCTTTATTTTAATTAGAGGTATAGATCCCAATACAAACGACATTGTGATACCAAATATTGTCAATGGAGAGTCCTGCCCTGCGGCATAACTTAAAATTAACAAGTAAACTATATAGTAAGCGGCAAAGACAATTGTGATTAAAGCCACCCCCATTGCCGAAACTCGAATAAGTGATTTATAACGAACTCTTCTTTTTTTATTTGTTCTTTCTGTTGATTTGATCGCCTCAAGTTCAGCCTTAACATTTTCTCCATCCTGTGCCTTTTTGAGGAGAGCACTTTTTTCTCTTAAGTGATGCTCATATCCTTCTTGACTCAGGAAATTCATTGCGGGTGAAATTTCTTCTGGCGTTAATTGTTCAGGTACAGATGTTTTTGTTCTTAGCTCATTACTCAGGTATTCAGCCTCGCTCTTACTTATTTTCCCATTAGTATAATCAGCTTGGATTTTGTCGAATTTCGTTGCGATCGAGCTGTTTATTTGAGATGACAATACAACCTGGGCTTTTACTAAAACATTTAACGATTGTGGTGTAGATAGTTGTTTGGCTAGCCCTTTTTTGAGCCTAAACCACAATCTATTTGTGATGAAGTCTAGATCAGTTGCAAAAGGGATTTCATGGCTAACGCCCTTGACCGAGGAATGAAAAGCCAAGAAACCCGTTAATGAACTCCCTGACACTAAGATATATCCTATGTCTTCGAAGATTTTTGCACTATTCCCTTTCCGCAACGCATTTATCTTTGTAAACATTCTTAGTGCATTGATGCACTTATCCTCATTAAATTTCCAACCTTTTTCTTTTGTTTCTTTCTCAATTTCGGCCAGGAGGCTTGCGCTTTCAATATTGAATTGATAGTCGATTCCCTTTAGAAGCGAGTCTCCATTGGTAATTCTCATTTCTTGCAAACGAGAATAAAAAAGAGCTTTCTTAGCGAGTACATCACTTTTGGATTTGCACCCGTTTACGATGGAAAGCATTGCCGTTTTTGAAGGATCAAGCGATGCTTTCCCTTCAATAATTAGCTCAGCAACGTAGAAAAAATTATCAATTTCTTTTTCACATTCACTAAAATACCTTAGTGTAATAAGTCTGTTGCCTTTTAGTCTAACTTCGTTCGCCAGATCATATAGGTCCTTGAATAATTGCCCATATAGTGTGCCATTAAAACCTACCGCGTTGAACAAGTGCTCCGTATCAAGGAATACTATTAGTTGTGTTCTCCACGAATTGAGATTGTTAAGATCAGGCGTATAACGTACACCGTTATATAGAACTGATCCTTCCCGAACAGCATTGAGGTTTTTTGTGAAATCTCTTTTATGCTGATTCTTGATGATAAAAGAACTTACATGATTTGCATACTTTGCTTGAGAACCGTTACCGAAAAGATAGTCACAAAAACATTTTGAAAGATCGTTCTTGTTTTCCTCTGATAAAAGCCCTTCCCTTTTCGCAACATACACAAAGAGATCGTCAAGGATTGAACTTTGTGTCTGCTTAAGTACGTCGAATTCTTGGATAATAGATTGTGAATTTTTAAGCTGTTCATCTACAAGTGAGTAGACACCATTTTCGTGCGATAGGATTTGATCTCTTTTGAGGAGCCTGTTCCTTAGGGTAGTTGCGATAACTGCTTCAGGTATGCTTAAACCAAAACCACTTGAAAGAAGCTGTGTAGCCTCCGTTGTGTTAAAGGCCCACCTGTTTTCGAAGATCATGGCAGCCTTTATAAACTCCGCAATTACATCATAAATATCTTTGTCACTGTCATACAGTTCCTTGAACAATACAACTGATGCGAGAAGGGTTCTTTCATGCATTTTATCGGCTCCACGTTCTATCTCATAGTGTTCGTTTATACATACATAACTTGTAAGTGAGCGGAATGATTCCGCATAATGTTATTTAATTTTCCATTTTCGCTACAAACACATCGTTTTGTTTTTTCTAAACGTACGCATGATTGTTATGCGGAACCATTCCGTATAATACCCAAAAAACCGTTTTCATGTTATACGGAACCGTTCCGTATAATATCCCCGGGATTCATCGGTTTTTACGCGCGCTTCAAAAAAAATAACCCTGCAATATAAGAAGCGGGATTAACGATGCCTAATAAAAAACTGCCCGGGCCAATAAGCGAAAAAATCAAAACGGACCCTTTGAGTATCCGAACGGAACACGTTACGGCCGGCATCGTCTTAGCGGGTTCACTCCCCGCGTTGCTTTCCTAACTATACAACACAAATATGTCATTTTCAAGATAATGCCGGCATTCCGTATAAAGATACGCACACGCAATGCATGTTTCGTAGCCTGGATGCAACACCGCAACAGGGTATCATTGGCCACCTTTAATTCAATTGGGGCCGTGGATGTTTATCGTCCCGTTCCGGGCACGGGCCGGAGCTAAAGCGCATAGAGCGAGGAGGCGGTCTCTTTACTATCGTAGTGGTACGGAAAGATTGTGGTTATGGAACTCATATCCATACGCTGGTATGATTTCCGGGACTACAATGGCGGGGTTTTATATTTTAAATTGTATTTCTAAATTTTTCCGCTTTATCATCTAATGATGATCGGGTTTTTGCATATATCTAAACTTGAGTTGTTGCAGTGTTTATGGTTTGCGGTGATATGATTACGGAAGAATATATTAGATAAAACAGGGTAGGATGGTAAAAATAAACCCGCGATGGAAACCGCGGGTTATAAAGAATTTCGTTTCGTAATTTTTTGGAATTTATGATTGCAGATGTTTAGCCCTGAGACGCCGAAGAACGGATTTCAATTGGAATTTCGGTTTTCAGTTTTTTAATCCATTTTTTATAAACTTTCTCCGTTTTAAAATTCCGGGCCATCTCTTCTAATTTTTGCCAATCCTTTTCCAAAGAAACCTGCCTTGCATCGGAACGGGAATTTAATTTTACGATATGGTAACCGTATTGGGTTTTGAAGGGCATGCTTATTTCACCGGGTTTTAAAATGGCAATGACCTGTGTAAACTCGGGTATAACCATCTTATCCGCATCGAATTCCCCCAAATGGCCCTTGTCTTCTTTTACATGGGTGTCATCGGAATATTTTAGCGCCAACGTGCCGAAGTCCACGCTGTCAGCCAATGCTTCAT
The DNA here is from genome assembly GCA_964456445.1 of uncultured Calditrichaceae bacterium. Lineage (GTDB taxonomy): Bacteria > Calditrichota > Calditrichia > Calditrichales > J004 > CAYWBI01. Next base: position 16,844 of record CAYWBI010000059.1, on the reverse strand, counting down.
TGCGGATTTTAACCAATTCGTCGTAAGTTAGTTGTTCGTCTGCGGCGGAGGGTGTAACCCGTATTAAGATATGCCGGGTATGTATTTTTTCCCCGCGGTGTTCCAATACCTGAATGATATGAAAGCCAAACTGTGATTGAGTGATCGGGGATATTTCACCGTCCTTAAGGGCAAAAGCCACCTTCTCATACTCGCTGACAAAATCGCCCCGTTTTGTAAATCCAAGATCGCCGCCATTAACTTTCGATGCGGGGTCCTGAGAATATTTACGTGCCATTTCCGCGAAATCTGCTCCTGCGTCAAGTTGTTTCTTGATCTCTTCCGCCTGTTTGTAAGCTTTTTGCAAAGATTCTGGCGAGGGTTTGACAATCTTAAGGATATGGCTTATATCCACCCTTGCCTTTAAGGGGGGAAAGCTGTCCTGATATTGTTTGTAAAATTTCAGTACATCACGCCGGGATACCTTGATATCACTGAATTTTTGCTGGCGGAGTTTTTGAACAATCAATTGTTCTTTAAGCGTTTTTCGCATATCCTTACGTATTTTTTTCATGGGGTTTTGAAAAGCCTGTTCCAGCTTTTTTTCACCGCCCGCTTGTTGGATCATGTATTTTATCCGCTGGTCCAGGTTCTGATCTACAAGCTCATCATCAACTTTTACGGTGTCTTTTTCTGCCTGCTCCAGCATAAGTTTTTGCTCAATCATCGACTGGATAGCATCATCACGGACCTTTTTTATCTGCGCGGGGTTCTTCTGCGGGTCAAGGCGGTTCTGCATTACATAATTCCGGACAAACTGATCAATATCCGAACGCAGGATAATTTCCCTGCCAACAACTATTGCAATGCCATCGATGAGTTGTTGGCCGATAAGGCCGCTAACAGCCATCAGGCATATAAGGGCAATTTTAATAATATTTTTCATAAACGATATTTTCCTTTTATTGTACTTTGCTCAAGTAGGTTTGTACCTGAAAATTTTCTTTTAACTGATTTTTTAAACGTATAAGCTCGTCCTCGCGTTTTTGCCACTTTAAACGACGCATAAGTTCATCCCGCACGAGTTCCATATCTATAATCGACCCTTTTTTTTGCCTGTCTATAAGCTGTATAAAATGGTAGCCGCCCTTGATCCTGATGGGCGCGCTTATGGCGCCTGTTTTAAGACGGGATATGTTTTTTTGAATAACCGCCGGCAGGGACGAAATCGTGATATAACCCAAATCACCATTGGGGTTGTCGGGCGTGGAACGGGTATCAAAATAATATTTCTTTATAATTTCTAAAAGGTTTTTAGATTCTTTGATCTCCTTAAAAATTGCGCGGTCCTTTTTTTCCATAAACAGATGTATTACATGGGCCTCATCTTCCTTGCGGACAAATTCTTTTTTTTGCCCCCGGTACATATCCTCAATTTCTTTTTGAGAGATACGATAGTTTTTATTGAGATGCGCATCGAGATATTTCTGAATGACCAACGATTTTGCATAACTCTCCACCATAAATTTTTCATCTGCCGTAAGACCCATGCCTTCCCTAGTAGCGGTCTGATAAATAACCTCGTCATCCACCCATTTTTTAATGGACATTTTTTTCATAGGCAATATCATCTCATCGGCCAGCCCGGTAGGTACGCTTTTGGCCAGATTGGAGTTAAGCAGATAGGCGTCGTTTACCTGCGCCACCATGTCTGCCGGTAGTTCCTTGTTCTGCTTACAGGCGGCAACAATAACAATAGCCGCGGTTATGAGAAAAAGATGTTTTAATAAACTTTGCATAGGGTTATATGGCCTCAAGGGCTTCTTCATTTATTTTATAGGGATGTTTTTCAAACAATTCGTTTTTCCAGGCTTTACGTCTTGCGCGTATTTTTACTTGCCGTAACTTTATACGCACCTGGTTGGCAACATCCTCATAGCTGCGCACAATGGGTTCCTTTAAATCACCGGTTTTTACCACTGCCCATTTTTTATTGAACAACAGGGGTTTTAGTATCTTATACGGCCCGGCTTTAAACGCCTCCTGTGATACAACGCCCCGGGCTTTAATAGCACGAAATCCGATATATCCGCCTCTTTTGGCAAATAATTTGTTTGTCGAATATTTTTGTGCGAGGGATTTAAAGTTTGCCCCGGCTATGGCCTTTTTATAAATACGCATGGCTGCCGCTTTATCCTTTGCGGTTATTTCCCACAACTCAATTTTTGCCGGTAAAATAAATTCGGATTTATGTTTTAAATAATAATCCTCTTTTTCCCCGGTGGTCATCTTAATCTTATTTGAAACTTCATGTTTTTCCAATAAGTTGACCATATTCGAGTTTAAAAAATTAGTGATTTTTTTCTGTGAAGCCGCATCGTCCAACAACTTTTCCTTTTCGGCCAGGAAGGCTACAAAAGCGCCATTAACTTTGCGGCTTAAGTCAGCCCCCAATTTAGGTTCGGATGTAAGCAGGGATGCTGCCCGGTCAAGCGTTGTCCCATAAAAGGGCAATACATCTTGTAGCGTAAGGGTTTTGCCGTCCCATTGGGCAACAACGATTTCATTTTGTTCCTTGCTAAAATTTCCCTGATCGAGTTTTCCCTGCTTTTGCAGATCAAGGCAGGCTTTGGACATGGCAACGATACCTGCGTTGTTCAGGCTTAAATGATATTCATTCGATTTTTCTTCCAGGACGCGTTTCCAGAGTTTGCGCGCACTGTCCGACTGTTGCTTAAATAAATCCTCGCGTATGGAGTATATTTCTTTTGGGAAATTTTCTTCTTTCCAACGGGGATTGGGTACTTTCTTTAAAAGCTTTATAACATGATAGCCGAAAACCGTTAACACCGGACCGGAAATCTGGCCGGCCTGCATGGCAAAAGCGGTGTCCTGGAATGAAGGGGCCAGTTCCCCCCAACTAAAGGCGCCAATTTCCCCATAGTTCTTTTTTACGCTGGGGTCATCAGAATATTTTGTGGTCAACACCCGGAAGTTTTTGCCCGCCTGGGCCTGGCGGGATATTTTTTGAGCAAGAGCAAGGGCCTCTTCCTTACTGCGATTGTGGGGAATGCGGCTTCCTTTAAAGCCAATCAAAACGTGGGCCACATCAATCAATTCCTTTTGTTTTTCAAAATAATTTTTTACATCCTTTTCCGGGACCAAAGCTTCCTTTACATAATGATTAAAAAATGCCTGCCCTTCCATACGCATCATGTAAAACTTATAGCGGTTACTCTGCATGACGGAATCTTTGTATCCGGCGTTCAGGGCTTCTTCAATTTTCATGCGCTGTTCAAGCATTTGATTTAAAATATTTTTCTTTTCCTCGATGCTTATCTTTTGCGCTGAACGTTGCCCCGCATGGCGCCGGGCCAACATATCATTGAATTCGCTCTTCGTAATTTTCTGATTGCCGATAGTGGCGATGGTATCGGATGACATTTTGCAACCTGCCATAAGAACGATAATTGAAAATATAATAATCTGTCGCATTGTAGCTGATCCTCCATAAAACGATTTATATATAATTGAAGACAGGGCCTGGTCTTTAAATTGTAAAGCCGGGAACTTAAACCCGCCAATATGATCAATGTTTCATCTTTTATAAAAAAAGTAAATTAGCCTTGGGGAGTGATGCTTTGCAATACTTTTTTAGCAAAGTCAATCTGTTCCGCACGTGTTTTGCCTTTTAAGTCCATACGCACCCCGAAATCATTTTTATTTAAGAAGGTAACCTTTGTCAGGGTTTGGCTTCTTAAAGTTGGGATTATTTCCTTAAAGAAGCGTTCATCATCTTTGGCATCCGGGTCGAAAATGATGCTTAATCGCGGACCGTTCAGGATAAGGCGTGCCGCATACAGACAACCGGCCAGGGTTTTTAGCATTACCGCATCCAGAAATAGCGCAACATCCTCTGGCAAGGGACCAAAGCGGTCACGCAGCTCCAGGCGTAAATTATCCACCGAATCCGCACTCCGATAGTTTAGCAGACGATGATAAACAGAGACCCGTTCCAATTCATTATGGATATAGTCGTCCGGGATAAGCAGGTCAAAGTCCATATCCAGTTTGGGATCGGTACAACGGGTTTCCCGTGGGATATCCTCATTGTCCGCGACGTCTGTAAGACCACTGCGTAAATCGGCCACGGCCTCATCCAGGATGCGACAGTACAGATCAAAACCAACGGTTTGTACGAAACCACTTTGTTGTTTGCCAAGCAGGTTGCCCGCCCCACGAATCTCCAAATCACGCAAGGCTATCTTATAACCGGACCCCAAATCGGTAAAATCCTGTATGGTACGCAAACGTTTCCGGGACAGTTCGGTCAGTTTGTCCAGGGGCGGGACGAGTAAATAGGCATAGGCCTGTCTGCTGGACCTGCCAACCCGGCCACGCAACTGGTACAATTGTGAAAGACCAAACTTGTCGGCCCGGTTTATGATAATAGTGTTTACATTAGGGATATCCAGGCCGTTTTCGATGATCATGGAGGCGACCAGGATGTCATATTTTTTATCCATGAAATCGATCATTACTTTTTCCAAACGCCGTTCCGGAAGTTGTCCATGCCCGATGGCAATACGTGCCTGGGGAACAATCTCTTCAAGCATTTGCTTTACCGCATCGATGGTTTGTACCCGGTTATGGACAAAGTAAATCTGACCGCCACGTTCAATTTCCCGCTGGATTATCTCCTGAATTTTCCTGTCCTGCCAATGGATAATTTCGGTTTGGATAGGCAAACGGTTTTGGGGCGGTGTCTCGATATTGGAAAAATCGCGAGCGCCCATAAGCGCCATATGCAGGGTGCGTGGTATCGGCGTGGCCGACATGGATAAAATATCAACGGAAAGGCGGTAACTTTTTAATTTTTCCTTGTGGCGCACACCAAAACGTTGTTCTTCATCCACGATGAGCAGGCCCAGGTCTTTAAAAAGGAGATCCGCGGATAGTAGCCGGTGCGTCCCTATGACGATATCAATTTTCCCCTGTGCGAGCCGTTCTAAAATATCTTTTTGTTGTTTTGCGGTCCTGAAACGGTTTAACATTTCAACCGTTACCGGAAAAGGTTCCAGGCGCTTTTTAAAGGTTTGAAAATGCTGAAAAGAAAGCAGGGTGGTTGGAGCCAGCAAAGCCACTTGTTTGCCGGACACTACCGCCTTAAAAGCGCCACGCAAGGCAACTTCGGTTTTCCCAAAGCCGACGTCCCCGCACAATAGACGGTCCATTGGTTTTGGACTGTGCATATCTTTCTTTAAGGCCTGTATGGCTTTTAGTTGGTCATCGGTCTCGATATATTCGAAACCGGCTTCCAGTTCCTTTTGCCAATGATTGTCTTCTTCAAAGGCAAAACCATCCTGCGCCTTACGTCCGGCATAAATTTGAATTAATTCCGCGGCCACTTTTTTTAAGGACTCTTCGGTTTTTTTACGGGCGCGTGTCCACTCCGGGGTGCCTAATTTGGTCAGCTTCGGCGTTGCCCCCTCTTCGGAACTGTACTTTTGTACCCGGTTTAAACGGTCCACACTTACATACAACATATCGCCTTCACTGTATGCAATTTTTAGGCATTCCTTGTTCACTGCCCCATAATTAACCACATCCAAACCTATGTACTGCCCAATGCCATAGTCCACATGTACCACATAATCATTGATGTTTAGCCCAGCGAGTTGTCGCAAATATGCACCGCTTTTAAACCGTCTATATGGTTTATGCCGTCTGAGCCGTTTAAATATTTCATGATCGGTCAGTAAGACGAAATCAGCATCATCGAGGATAAAGCCCCCCTCAAGGCTGCTGGTCATATACCGTATTGGGGCCTGGACCCCTTCTTCCTCGATAATGTCCTGCAAACGTTCTGATTGCCCGGCATTATGCGACTGGAGAACAAATTGACGACCGGGGTGGTTTTGGGATTCATTTGTCAGGAAGCTTAGAAAAAGTTTTATGCTTCCCGTAAAATCCGGATGGGGCGCCGCCTGGAAAGAGAGGCTGTTTCCTCCGGCCGGTTTTACCAAATCCGTCAACACAGTGGCAAAAGCTGACAGTGACTTTTTAAGTTTATCCGGTGGGCAATAAGTTTCGTGAGCGGGCAGATGGGCCAGGGCCAATTGTGGGTCCGACAAATATTTTTTTTCAGCTTGCTCAAAAAAATGTTTACTACGTTCGATAAAACGTCCTCTGTCCTGGAAAAACAAAATGGTGTCTTCGGGCAGAAGGCTGTTTAAAAATACGGTTGCCTGCGTATCGGTTATATGGGGCAGAATGTCTGCTTCGTCCAACTTACCGGTGGTCCGTTGGGTAATTACATCAAAGGTGCGCAATGATTCGATGGTATCCCCGTAAAATTCAATACGCAACGGATCGTCGTTGTTCCAGGCATAGATGTCTATTATTCCACCGCGTACGCTATATTCGCCGACCTGCTCCACTATATCGGCCCGATCAAAACCGGCCTTCGACAATTGTTCACGAAAATTTTCAAAATGCAGGGTGTTGCCCACTTTAAGATATATCTGAGCATCAATAAAAGATTCGGGCAGGGGCAGCCTCTCCATCATGGATTCATGGGTGGCCACGGCAATCCATTGTTCATTGACCAGTAGTGTCTGCATGGCGTCAAGGCGCATACTGACTAATTCCGGCCGGGAATTGCCTGACTGATAGGGTTCGCTTGCGAGCCCCGGTAAGAAAGCCCTTGGCGCTTGTGGCGCGAGCAGCCCGATATCCTCAAACATTTTCTCAGCGGAACCGATATCCTCTGCAATATATAAAACCGGACGCTTAAGCCGGTTAAAAAGCCGGATGGCAATAAATGCCCGCATCGATCCGTTAATATGGCTCAGGTGAAGTGGCTTTTGGGGAACCAGATTGTTTTCCAGCCCGGAGAATGCCGCTAAGGCAAAAACTTTAGTTTTGAGGTTTTCCATTGTCCGATGAAGCTTCCGGGGGAGGTACTGTTATGGATTGATCATGCATCTTTTTCAGCTCATTATGGTAGCGGCCTTTTGGATAATTTTTTTCCATTTGATGATAGTACTGCTCAAAGACATCTATTCGTCCCAGATGGAAAAATGATGCGGCCATTAAAAACCCCAATGATTCTTTGTCAAAAAACCCTGCCTGAATTTTTGTTATGTTTTCACATAGATTGATCGTTTCCAGATATTCTTTTTTGTCAAAAGCCAGGTAAGCCAGGCCATATAATCCGTTTGCCCTGGATACGGCGTCCGGCGCATTATCGCTTAACATCTTAAAAATTTGTGCCGCCGCATCGGTTTGTGATAAATAGTAGTTGGCAAAACCCTTAATAAATAAGGATGAAACCCAGTAATCCGGATTGTGGGATTTTAAGAAGTTATCCACTTTATCGAACTCATTTAAAACCAGCGTATAATCCTGACGATGAAAGTAAAGCTTTGCCAGCTCATAATGGACATATTGTTGTTTTTCGCTGGCGTTGTCAATTTCCAGCGAGCGCTGCAGATAGGAAATAGCTGCATCCGTATCATCCAAGGCCCCGGCGCTATAACCGATAAGACGGTAAATGTCCACGCGGGCAGCATACCCGGCATTATACGTTAAGACATTTTCGCCGGCTTCAATGGCTTGTTGAAAAGATTTTAATTTGTAAAAGGTCCAACAAAGCTCTGCCCAAATCATGGCCGTGTTTTTATTATCGGGGCTTGTGCCAAGCGCCTGTAAATATAACCGGGAAGCATCGCTAAAATTTTCTCCGTCATAGGCCAGGCGGGCCTCTTTTATTTTTTCACTAAATATTTCTGACATTCGAATAAGGTCTGTTGAGTAAATATTTTTGTTTCTTATAATTTTAAAGAAGCCTTTATTTTAGTTAAAGTTTAAGAAAATGGCAAATATAAAAGGGAACGTCTTTTATGCATGCTACACGTTTTAAAATACCGATCAGAAACAATATATGCCTAAGCTCAAATCTTCTTCGGCAGAATACCCATATCGGATTTTAAAGTATTTATTATTTCTGCTCCGAAGCGTAAAATGATGGTGTCTGAATAAGGGATGAGAGAATAAAACAACGGATTTATATTGTCAGTGCATCCGGTAAAATTGAAGTATGGTTTCATTTTCCCCCACTCCAGTTTCGGGCACAGTAAAAAACGTTTGATTTACGGACCTTGTAAGTCCCCTTTTTCCTGAACACGGAGAAAATATGGTAAGTAATGGATCAAATATAAATTTTGCATTATATACATCCTGCGTATTATATATCCTTTGATATTTGCTCCAATAATCAGAGATTTAACTTCGGGAGATTATATGCTTGATTTTAACGGTAAGACGGTGTTGGTAACTGGCGGAAGCCGTGGAATCGGTGCGTCGTCGGTGCGTGCCTTTATGGAACGCGGCGCGAATGTGGCCTTTACCTATAATAAGAACTATCGGGCGGCTGATTCCCTGGCCCAGTCCTGCGAAAAATATCCCGGTGATGTTTACTTTGCCGAATGCGATGTCTCTGACTATACCGAAGTGCAGCTTTTTCTTGAAAAGAGCTATAAAAAATTCCATCCCATTGATATCCTTGTAAATAATGCCGGTATTTGGAACGGTGCATCTTTTGAAGAAATCACGGTTGATATCTGGCGTAAAATGTTACAAATAAACCTGGATAGTGTATTTTATTTTTCAACGCTGGTATCACGGCACATGATTGAAGAGAAGCGCAAGGGGGCCATCATCAATCTGTCATCGACAGCGGGTCAGAGGGGTGAAAAATATCATGCGCATTATGCGGCCACCAAGGGCGGTATTATCAGTTATAGCAAAAGCCTGGCACAGGAGGTCGGCCCGTTGGGTATCCGGGTGAACTGTGTTGCCCCTGGATGGGTCAATACGGATATGTCGGCGGATGCAATTAAAAAGGATGATGGCCATATTTTAAATGAAATGCCCCTGGGGTTTATCCCGGAACCAACTGATATTGCCAACGGTATTGTTTTTTTGGCGTCGGATATGGCCCGGGCCATAACGGGCGAAGTCCTCAATATTAATGCAGGCAGTGTACTTTTTGCTTAAAAGGAGTTTAATGACACGCGAACAAGCCCTAATTGTTTTAAAAGAATATACAAAAAGCGAAAGCCTGTTAAAACATGCCTTTGCCGTGGAGGCGGCCATGAGGGCCTATGCCGATAGATTTGCAGAAGACCCCGAGTATTGGGGTGTTACCGGTTTATTGCACGACTTTGACTATGAAATGTACCCTCAGGAACATCCGGCCCGGGGCAATGTCATCCTTAAGGAACACGGTGTGGATGCGCCGATGCTTGAAGCAATAATGGGGCATGCCGGTTATACCGGCGTTGCCCGGAATACGCCATTGGCAAAAACATTGTTCGCCGTGGATGAATTGTGTGGTTTTATTACGGCCGTCACCCTGGTCCGTCCTACCAAAGCCCTGAGCGATGTCAAGATAAAATCTGTAAAGAAGAAGTTGAAGGACAAACGTTTCGCTGCAAAAGTAAATAGGGAAGAAATCCGTCAGGGAGCTGAAGAGTTAGGTGTGGATTTTGAAGAACATATTACTTTTGTGGTCGATGCCCTAAAGCCTGTTGCTGCGGAGCTTGGCCTGGCCCCATGACTGAGCAGAAAAATAGTTTCCAATATTTTATGGGTCGGCATCAAGTGCTTTCAAAAGTATCTTGATGGAACTTTTAATGGAACGTTACTTTTTACAACGCGGAACCACACCGTAATAAGACGAATTGTTTCAAACAAAACACAGTTTTTGCCTGTCTAAGCACGCTTTAGAACCAGCGGGCATGTTCAATTTTAATACAACGGTCCATGACCACCGTGATTCCTGCCTCACGCGCCTTTTCGGCGGCAGCGTCATCAAAAACGCCAAGCTGCATCCAAATGACCTTTACGCCTATGCGGATTGCCTCATCCACCACGGCCGGCACGGATGCGGGTCGGCGAAAAATATTTACGATGTCGGGAATAACGGGCAGGTCGCTAAGAGAAGAATAGCAGCTTAAATCCCAAATTTTATCATAATTCGGGTTTACGGGAAAAATGGTATATCCTCTGCTTCGCATATATTGAGAAACACTGTTGCTGGCGCGAAAGGGCGATGTGGATATCCCAACAACCGCAATGGTTTTATTTTCTGTCAGGATTTTTTTGAGGTCAGCGTTATCCATTTCTATTTAAGCTTTTCAAACAGCTTTCTTAGCCGTTCATGGTTTTTTATGCCAAAATTTGGGTTATCCAACAACATCCTGCTCAACTGAAAATATATTGATGTATCTATTTTATGTTCTTGCAGATAGTTGATGTGCCCGCGTAAAACATTCATATCGCCGCGTTTTATTGGTCCGGTCAGTATTTCATCGGAGGGGGCCTTTTTATAGTTGGATGCAACGCCCTCCAGCAAGGGAGAAAGAATTTCATTTTTGGGGAAGTCGGTGACCCCTGCACTTATAAGAAGGTTTTCGGCAAGGTTTAGCAGGCCGATCGTAAAACTCGCGGTAATTGCCCCGGCTATATGGATTGCTATTTTCTGTTCCGGGCTAACACGCATAAGACGTGCGCCAATTTTCCCACAGAGTTCTTCTGCGATGGCATGGCAGGCGTCATCGCCTTCAAAAGAGCACACAATGTTTTTCCACATAACCGGTGACGAAAAATTTTTGGCAAAACTCTGCATTGGGTGCAGGCTGCCGGTCGAGGCCCCACGATGTGTCAAAATTTCCAATTCCGATGAATCCCTGGCCCCGCTGGTATGGAATACCTTTTTTCCCATAAGGGGGAATAAATGAATAGTGCGTGCCGCTTCCTTGATGCAATCATCGGGTACAGTCAGAAAAACAACGTCGATATTGGCGATCAGCTCCGGTGTAAGATAATTGGTGTAGTCCTCATCTATTAAATGGGATGATTTGAAACGCATGGGTTCCCTGCGCCCATAGAGCAAGACTTGCCCGGGAAAAATATCCGTTAAAAGCCGGTAGATGGACGTGCCTAAATTACCGGCCCCTATGATGAGATACCTTTTTAACATGTCACCATTTTGTTTCTTCACTCTGGTCCCCAACATATTTATCCTTGGGGAAAAAGCGCAGATAGATAATATCGCTCAAATTTATGGCTTCCTTGGAATAAGGGTTTATTTCATGTTCATAAAAAACATCATCAATAATGCGTGAGGCAACTTTCCAGGAAAACTCCTTGTTGAGCGCACTTAAAAAACTTTGAAATGCTTGTTCGTTCTTTTTAAAGAGTCTTTTTATGATCTTTCTGCGGATGCGTCCCTGGATCATTTCTTCCAGATCCTCAAGTGGCGAATCGGATTGAATTTGTTTTGCCACATGATCGGCAAGGTCATCCGCCACAGAAACGGCTGGTTCCGGGGGCGCCACGATCTCAGGCTCTTCGCTTGAAACCGCTTCGGGTTCGGTAAATACTTCTTCCGTAGGTTCTTCTAAATCAAAAGCGGGGGGCCCTTCCAATGTACCGGATTCCCCGGACCCGGTTTCAGGTTCGGGCTGGTATGTTTCAAAGGCAGACTCCGGCGGTTTGATCTCCGCAATATGGTCATCCGGGAGTTTATGCTCTTTTAGCAGGGTTTCAATTTCTTCCAGACTGAGCTTTTTAAAGGATGTTTCATATTTTACCTTTTGAACCAGTTCGGTAAATTCCTCAAGGTTGCGATCGCTAAGCGCATCATAAAGTATATCAACGGACAGTTTACTCAATGATTGTTGCTGGGCTTGACCAATGGCCGCCATGATGGATGTAATAGTGTTAAGCGTTAGGCCCAATTTATCTTTCTCGAAATAATCGTCATCTATCGTATCTATCAACTCGCTAAACTGTGTGGAATCAATGCTGTGCAGATATTTTCTGTTAAAAAATTCGGATATTGCCAGTTTGTAATATTCAAACTGTGAAAAATATTTTAAGGTGTCATATACTTCTATTGTGGATACCGTATCGGCGTCACGAAAAATAAACTGCTTGAGGGTACGATGGGGTTTTACGATGAAATTGAGTTGCAGTTTTATTGCCCGTTCCAAAAGCTGATTGAACTTGTTCAAATCGAAAAAGGCGTTCTGCGAAAGCAGGTCGAAAATTTTATCGATCAGGACGCGCACCTGAGGTTCATCATAATCAAAGCGCAAAGAAACAAATTTTTTTTCCTCTTCCCGAAGCCATATTTCAACTTCCTGACTAAAAAAATGCTTTAATGATTGTGGCACATCCAGGGTCATTAAATATGCCAATGGGATGTTATCCATGCGCTGATCTTTTACAACAATATCCTTGATGTGTTTTGTAAACAGATCGATAGTTTGATCCAACATAAAAAATACTCCTTCTGGGGTTTAGACGGATAATGATAAGCATTACCGTTAATTTAACCGGTCGCTGGCATTTGTTCAATGGGAAAGTTATTTATCGCCTTAAAGAATAAGATGTTCAAATTTTATTGGTAAAATATTTTAAATGGTTTTAATGGCGCAAAACCTTCATTTTGCCTTGGTTTATCGGGCTTGTACCCATATTTCACGGGAACGGGGGCCGTCAAACTCGCAAAAATAAATCCCCTGCCAGCGTCCCAATTGCAACTGGCCACTATGCACAAGCAATGTATCGGACGATCCGAATAATGATGCTTTGATATGTGCCGCGGAATTTCCTTCAAAATGCCGGTAGCCATCTTCAAAGGGAATAATTCTGTCGATCTCATGGATTATATCCCGTGTAACATCCGGATCGGCGTTTTCGTTGATGGTAATAGCTGCTGTGGTATGCGGGCAATAGACGGTTATAACAGCGCTGTCGATGCTGTTTTCTTTTACAAATTGATTTATATGGTCTGTAATCTCAAGAAGCTGTTCACGTTTATTTGTTTGAATGGATATTTTTTGCATAATAATCCTTGTCTTTTTGCTTATTATCTTAAAATGAACTGAATAAATTATACGTCATTTTATCTCTTGATTATTGTGGGTTATGTTTTGAGCTTCTTTTTCTTAGCAGCAGGAAACAGGACATTGTTAAGGATAAGCCGATAGCCGGGCGAGTTTTTGTGCAAATCCAGATCTGTTGGTGGATCACCTACCCGGTGTGTATAGTCCTCCGGGTCATGGCCGCCATAAAAAGTAAATGTTCCCTTGCCATAATTACCATGGATGTATTTTACTTCATCCGTCCCTTCAATTTTCCCCATTACGGTAACATAGCCCTTAAGCTTTTTTTCGCGAAACATGGTCGTTTGGCCCATAAAGCCTTTTACGATATTGACATGGTCCTGGGTAAGCATGGTCGGTACCGGATCGTATTTAGCTGAAAATTCAAACAAGGTAAAGTAATCACTTTCCGGGTCCCTGATGCGCGGCATATTACTGGGCGGAACATCGATATCGGAAAACTCGTAAATTGCGGGGTTAGTAATAAGATTAAAATTCTGAAAGGCCAGGGTTTCCTTAAAATCAAGTTTGGATTTATAGTCCGGGGCAACAGGGTCACCATCAAAAACCTGTGCACAGATATCTGTGTTGTGGGCTGCCAGTGCGATGTCCAGGGCATCGGTAGCCGAGCACATGGCGAATAAAAACCCTCCGTTCAGCACATAGCTGCGGATGGTCTCGGCCACAGCCAGCTTTTCTCTGGATACTTTACCAAAACCTAAATTTTTTGCTCTTTTTTCTGATTCAATCTGTCGGCGGATATACCAGCTTTCGTTACGGAAACTGCTCCAGAATTTCCCATATTGTCCGGTAAAATCCTCATGGTGTAAATGAAGCCAATCGTAGTTGTTGAGTTTGCCGTCCAACACCTTTTCATCGTAAACCACATCGTAATCGATTTCGGCATAGGTCATGGCCATGGTTACGGCATCATCCCAGGGCTGGTCACCGGGGGGGGAATAAACCGCAATCCTGGGCGCTTTTTCCAGCACTACTTTTTCCATATTGTTTACTTCAATTTTGGCATAGATGGCATTTAAGCCGGCGCCGTCTATATTCTGATAAGAAACACCACGCAGCCCGAGTTCCTGTTCAAAGGATTTTGATGCGGTAAAGACAAATGATCCGCCACGGTAGTTAAGCAGCCATTCGACTTTGATATCGTGTTTTAATACATCGTATGCAACGCCGTACGCCTTTAAGTGGTTGGTTTGGGTAAGATCCATCGGCACCAAAATATATTGTGCCTGTAGTGCCCGGCCAAAAAGAAAAAGGATGATAAACCAGTGCGATATTTTAACCATTGGGTTTCTCTTTTAAAAGATCGTTTATAGTCCGTGCTGCCTCCCTGGCACGCTCACTATGGAAACCCGATGGAAATTTCTGTAACAGAAGCTCATAGGTTTCCAGTGCTTTTTGCGGCAGATTTTGTTGCTGATAGGAACGGGCCAAAAGCCAAATAGCATCATCGCTGTCCTGTTGTCCGGAAGCGGTCAGCCCGGTCAATATCCTGCTGGCCTGGGACGCTTGTCCAAGTGCAAGATATATTTGGGCGGCTTTTAAACCGGCGTTGCTGGCAAGGCTGCTGTTCTGATTAAAAAGTTCGAGAAATTTTTTTGCAGCTTCAGAGCGTTTTCGCTGCTTGTCGAGCCGTAGCGCGGAAGCATATTTAGACAGTGCGAGGCTGTCGTCGGCATAGGAGGTGATCTCAAATTTTCGCTCTAAAATATTATTGGCAAGGGTGTCTTGCATGGTTATCTGCGCAAGCAGTTGGTCATAAGCTTCATCGGCCTTTTTAAACTGTCCGGTATAAAAGAGGATATCCGCCAACTGATATGCACTTTGATGGCGAATAGCCTGGCCCTGAACGGATTGATAAACCCGGCGCGCCTTGTCCAGCTCATTTTTAATAAAAAAGCATTCGGCAATTTTCATTCGTATCCGATCAGCATTGTTCAGGCCAACAGAGGAAAGGGGAATGGAAGTGTAAAATTTATTGGCTGTGTCGATATCGTTAAAAAAATCTTTGTAAATATCCCCATTTAACTCTGCGGCACGGTATTGCTGTGATGAACGGCTTTGTATCAACCCATCCAATATGTTTAGGGCCTGGCTGATATCCGTGTTTTTTAAGCCGCTATTTTCAGACGAAATTTTTGCGCGTTTAAAATACATGGTGGCCAAATTGTATTTTACAACAGCGTCCCGCGGCGGGGAGAGATCTTTTAGCATAAAGTTATAGGCTTTTATGCTCCATTCATATTTCTTTGCCCTGTCGGCTTCAAAGGCAAATCGCTGCATATAAGAGGCTGCTTTTTGCGGTGAGCTCTTTTCGATGGCCGTATATATTTTAAAGGCACGGGAAAAATCTTTTTTACGCATGTACAAATTGGCAATCATCTCCTGAATAGCAGGGTGATTGGCTGCGGGTTCAACCTTTAGCTGGGCAATAATCCGTTCGATCGCCTCGTCATCACGGGCCATGGAAAGCAGCATGCCGGAAATATAAGAAGCTTGTTTTGGTTTATGGGCGAAATAGGCGAGATAAGCTTTTACTGTATTACTGTAATCCAATTGGTAGCGGTAGATCTGGGCCAATTGCATGTATAAATTGTATTGGCCCGGGAATGCTTTCAGCGCAGCCCGATAGGTTTCCGCTGCATCATCAAACATACGGAAAGAGGTCATGGCCCGGGCGACAAGAGTAAAACGCATCAATTGAGGCGGCTTTACAATATACACTTGCTGCCAGGTTTGTAAGGCTTTGGTCGTTTCGTTGTTTAAAAAATAGGCTTTGCCCAAATCAATTTGATAGCTGTAATTTTTTGGGAACCTACGTATCACTTTTTTTAAAAAAGCTATCCATTCGGACGCATTGCCATTTTGCTGATAACAATGGTTAATCCGGTTGATCAAAGATCGCGTTGCAGTTCCCTGGTTAAAAACTTTCAGATAGAGAGGCAAGGCTTTTCCACACTGTTTTTGTTGCACCAGGCTTTCGGCTGTTTGCATAAGTTGTTTTATGGCGCCGGATTGTGCAGCCGCCTCTGTGTAAAATAACACTGCAAGAAGTAAAAAAATCCTGAAGGTTAATTTTATGGAAAACATAAGTTAGATACCGGGTAAATTAAATAATACAACTATTCTGCTGATGTCTCTCGTGTTGGCGCTTTTTGTTTTTTCAATGAGGATATCCCTTTAGTGTATGATTTTTTAAAATCGGCCCGTTACATGGAGCATCACAGAGAAATCGTTGTTTATTAAAAGCAAAAACCCATGTGCCTTTTCTGCCTTCCTTGTGCAACTCATGGAACAGCCTTTCCTGGATTGAACAATGGGGCCATAAAAAACCGTCACAGAGTGCCACGAAGGTTCACGGAGCTGCGCAGAGAAAATATTTTTATAAAAGAAACAAACCTTTGTGTGCTTTGTGCCTTCTTTGCGCAACTCCGTGAAAAAGTGTTTCATCTTGTCCATATTGCTAGTCAGGTTGATATCTAATTTAAACGAAGCAAAAACCCCATGGCACGGAGTCCCACAGAGAACCACGGAGCTGCACAGAGAAATTTATTTTTTTTAAAGCAAAAAACATTGTGCCCTTCCTGCCTTCTTTGTGCAACTCCGTGAAAAAGTGTTTCATTTTGTCCATATTGCCAGTCAGGTCGATATCTAATTAAAACGAAGCAAAAACCCCATGGCACGGAGTCCCACAGAGAACCACGGAGCTGCAC
>CAYWBI010000059.1:0-75 GCA_964456445.1 uncultured Calditrichaceae bacterium | reverse complement strand
AGAGAAATTTATTTTTTTTTAAAGCAAAAAACATTGTGCCCTTTCTGCCTTCTTTTGTGCAACCCCGTGAAAAAG
>CAYWBI010000058.1:5608-20559 GCA_964456445.1 uncultured Calditrichaceae bacterium | reverse complement strand
GCATTCCTTCCGGCCCGTCAATCCATTCTTTGTACAGTCCGGCGCCGATAATTAGCGCCTGCCGTTGTTCATCTTCGTAAACAAAAAAACTGCGCAAAGCGCTGATAAAATCCGAGCCCACCCAGGTATGTGGCATATCGCCGATAAACCCGGGTGTTCGATAGCCCTTGCGCACCACTTCGGCCCACTGGTTCCAGGCGGAAGGACGCCGGTCTTTAAAAAAGAAATCGATAAGCTGGTGCGCTCTTTCCGGCTGGCCCAGACGGATAAAAGTGCCAATCAGCCGTACTTCGTAAGGCGTATAATCGCGCCAGTCTATTTGCTCATCCCTGCGCTGCTGAAAATATTTAAAGTAGCATTCAAAGGTATTTTGGGCCTGCGCTTGGGGCAGATTCTGCAGCTCATTTACCGGATAGATGGCAATGGCCGTGGACGTGGCGTCAAAATCACCCAACTCTACACAGCCGGGAATGTAATCGATTTGCTTATTTTCCATAGCCCGTTTAATGGAATTGTACAAATCGGTTTTAAAGGAATCCCGGGCCGCTGCGAATCGTTCAGCGTCTTTGGTGTGCCCCAAAATTCCGGCAATGCGCACCGCATCTTTGTATCCTTTTAAAGCAAAAAAATCATCCCAGTAGGAATGCATCGGTTTGGCGGAATAGCCTTCGTGACTGATGGATTCCGGCAGTAATCCGTAACAGGCTTTTCCCGTTGGACTGCCAGAAACATATTGGGCCGTTTTCCGGCTGGCGCGCAGGCCATCCATATATTCAATGGCTTTTCGCACATGGACATAATGGCTTTTAAGAAATGCTTTATCACCTGTAAAATTGTAGTATTGCAAATAGGCGAAAATCAACTGCCCGTGGCTGTCATTTTCCGGCGTGGGGTCGGGACCGCGGCTGTCCACGACACAGGGCACTTTCCCATCCGCATATTGGTAAGCGCTGTACCAATTGATAAAATCTTTAACTTCCCGGCGCACGCCCATTTTGAGCAGGGCCGAAGAAGTCAGCGACCCGTCACGAATCCAGGAACGCTCGTACGAACGTGAACCGGGCTGAATGCCGAAGCCATCCCGGTTTATCAGGATGTAAGCCAGATTGGAACGCAGTGTATTGATGAGCGGTTTTGCGGAAGCAGGCAGGTGGAACTGAACCGTATTGAGCTTTTTCTGCCAAAATCTTCTAACCGCTTTCAGTCTGAGGGGTGCCTGTTTTTTCGAAACAACATATTTTGAACTTGTATGAAAAGGTACGGCCAGGATTACGGTTTTTGTTTCATTCGCTTTAAGCCGGAAATGATATTTTAGTGCCCCGGAAGCAAATCCCGCATTGTCGGTTATCCTTTGAGAAGCGGGCAGCGCATCCTTTTGCAGGAAGCGGGTAATGTCCCCTTCATCAAAAGACGCCGCGCCAAAAGCGTCTGCCGGGCTGAGCGTAAATACGGTTTTATCATCATCCACCTGCACCCGGTTTGACCGATAAGCAATGTTTTTAATCTTTGCCGTTCCACCCGGGGTATTTAAAAACTGCCAGGGCGGATTCACCTGGAAGGGGCGGATGGCAAGATACATATTTCCGCTTTGCATCTTAGAGTTTAAATTTTCCAGCCGGTACTGGAGATAAAGAACCGATGCGCCCGCCGGTCCATCGGAAAATATTTGTGTCGTCAGTTTTAAACCGCCTTTTTTCCGGGTTACGGAAGGAATGGGCAGATAGTCATCCATTAATTGTTGTGTATTTTGGCTGTCGTTCCAGGTTAGTAAACGCCCTTCAGAAAAAATAAACGGTTCAACGGAAAAACGCTTTTTATCGACTTCCACCATTCCGTCTTCATTTATCAGGGCTTCGTCACGGTCGTTATTTACGCCGCAAATGGTCCAGTAACTTTGTTCACCGTAAAAATAGCGCGGAAAATATCCGCGTGGATTATCCCGGGCAATCCGACTGTAGAGCGCTTCGGGGGTTTCCGAAAAAGCAAAGTCTTTTACACTGATTTCATTGATGGCAAAACGTGTATTTCGGGCGCTTTTTTTGAGCGTTAATTTCAAATAACGCGACCCGCTGTTTCGTAGCGGCAGGTAGGCCCGCCCCCCGTTCCCGGCCCGCACACGATAAATGTTTTCCCACTCATTTTTATCCCGGCTTGAAAACACATTATATCTTCGGGCAAAATCCTGTTCATCCCAATCGATTACCAGACCACCGTATTCATAGTTTTTATGCAGGTCAATCACAATTTCCGGCAGGCTGTCACTTGATTGATTGCGCCAGGCCGTTTCGATATGAGCGTCGAATATATTAGCGGCGCTGTATTCTTTCTGCCAGGATGAAACGCTGACAGACGGTTCCGGGGGAACTGTGTCCGGGGCGGTCAGCGTTGCGAAACGGAAATCATCTAAATAAACGGTTCCTCTTCCGCCGGCTGAAGACGCAATAAAAAATTGGATTTTATTTACGGAATGCAGGCCCTTGTCCTGTACCGGGCCCCAGGCAAATTCGATGTCCCGTTTTTTGATTAGCATTTTGGTCCATTGCTGTGGAAATTCAAAGCTACGCTGATTGCGCCACCAAACGTTTTCGCCGCTTTTATCCAGCAGTTTGAATTCCAGATTATTTGCCGGGCTTTCCCCTTTTAAGTAAAAGCTGAATTGAAAATTTTCCGGAAGGTCAAG
Organism: uncultured Calditrichaceae bacterium; assembly: GCA_964456445.1. GTDB lineage: Bacteria > Calditrichota > Calditrichia > Calditrichales > J004 > CAYWBI01. The sequence goes on along the minus strand of CAYWBI010000058.1, from coordinate 17,879 downwards.
AGGGATTTCTTTTTCGATGCCGCAAAAACCCGTTCCTGCGCTGAATTCGTAATCAATGCGCAGCGCTTTCCCGAATTTTCCCACAGCCGCTGATGTTTGTATGCGCACCGTGCTGTCGGAAACGATGGTCGTCCAGGGTCCGGCCGGTTCGAAACCATCCAGTTCCCGCTGAGAATGGGACGGCCCGCAGACAATAAGAAATGTGATTAGTACAAAACCCAGAATACATCTCAAATTCATTTAGATTACTCAACTATTATTTTACTTTTTAAAATTCAATAATACCGTTTCTGTCATTCCGGCCAGAGCAGGGATCTGTCTTGTTAAATAATTTGGATTCCTGAAAAAAGAATTCGGGAATGACCGTTTATTGCTCTTTCCTATCCGGCTAAGATTAAATTCAACAAGTAGCATTCCGCAACCGGGTCGTAACGCCGCTCATACAAACCGGGGCCTTTATGCTCTTTTAACAGCCGTCCACGCACCTGAATGCGGGAAATGACCACCTTTCCCCGGCCATAGGGAATTTCTATTACCGCCGCCGTACTCAGCGATAGTCCGCAGCGGGCCAAAGCTTTATAATCGCGGTTTGGCGTAACATCGTGTTGGCTGACTATTTCACCGCCCAGGGCGCCGTTAAAAAGTTTTAAATGTCTCGGCTCTATTCCCCGCCACAGGCGACGTCTCGGGTCTTCCATAAAAACATAGGAATCATAGCCGCCCATAGCCGCGTCCTGCCGGCGCACAATTTTCAGCTTTAAATCGTCCAACACCCGCAAATGGCTTTCATTCACAATCCCGAATTCCGGTTCCTGTAAAATCAATATACCGCCGGATGTCACAAAACGGCTCAGTTCCCGGCGCCCGGTGTTTGATATATCTTTCAGGCTGCCCTGGTTAATAAACAAGCGGTCCGTATTCGTCAGCACACAAGGCCAGGAGGAAAAAGGAATTTGCCTGCGTTTCAGGAACGTTTCCACTTCAGCAGAAGAATCGGCCAGTATCAGCCGCGGAAAATCATCAGTACTAAGCGCCGGCGTTTCTTCAAAAACAAAACAGGGCTTCCGGCTAAAAGCCGACATTTTATTTTGCCCGTCACTGACTTCAGCCGTCATTTCTGCGGCCATTCCCATTCCGCTCACTTCCCACTCTAGCGGAACCACCCGGTGCTGACCCGCGCTAAGCGTTAATTTCTGTTCAGACAACAATTGACCGGCAATGCTGACCCGCAGCCGGACATCCGCGTTTTTTGCCCGGTCATTAAAAACATAGATATTTATAGTGCGCTGTTCCCCTGTGTAAAAATGGCGGTCCCATAATTCGATGCTCACCCCCAGCGGTGCAAGTGCATTTTTATATGCCGCCAGAACCGGCTTGGGTTTTAAATTTTCTAAAGTGCCGTCAAACCAATCAGCCGTTGGGCCTTCGCCTACGCTCAGATAAACAAAGGGCATTATGGCATCCAAATCCAGCCGGCGCCAGAGTTCGCCAAGCTCAGCAGCTAAAAAAGTCTGATGTTTTATCAGCTCTGCTTTCGTCCATTTGCGTCCCAGCCAGCGTTCCACGACTATTTCGGTAAGCGCACTGGGATTATTATTTCTGTCCGGCCACCACCATTCAAATTCATTGGCCATTACCGGCGAAGTGTTGTTTTGCATCTCAGACAAAGAACGGCTGAACCCGAATTTTTCCCTGTTCAATACCGGCCCAAGAGAATAAATGTAGGGGTGGTCTTCGCCAAAATCCACGTGCTGCCAGGGTCGTGTAGGGTCGATTTTTTTCAGTTTCGGAATCAACTCATCAGTAATCCGGGAATCCCTGGATTCATTCAGCGCCGACCAAATAAGAATGGACGGACGGTTAATATTCTCGCGAATCCAGCTGGTAAATTCTTTTTCAATTTGTTCCGCTGAACCGCTACTGGTCCAGAATGCCCACTCATCTTCCAGCGCGATACCGTATTCATCGGCAAAATCGTACCAGCGGTTGTACGCGTGCCCCAGATGGAAACGGAAAAAAGTAAGGTTGTTTTCTTTGGGTATGCGGATAAAAGCCTTCTTTATCCATTCTTCATCCCACAGAAGCGTTCCGCGTGTGGAATCGCTTAACAAACGGTGAAACGCAATATTGCTGCCCAACAAAACGCGCCGCTGATTATTCAGATAAAAATGTCTTCCGCGAATTTCAAATTTTCGAAAGCCAAAGTGCGTTTCGCCATCGTGAACAATGCGTCCGTCTTCATCCATTAATTTAAAGACGACGGCATATAAATTTGGGGATTCGGGCAGCCAGAGTTTGTAATCCGCAACTGCGGTTTCCTTCGGCCACTCTTTTATGGAATGGGCAGCAATGGATATTTTCTGATGAAAAACAGATGTGAGCTTCGCGCGGCTTCGCTTTTCGACAACCTGCCATTCCAGCATAAAAGATTGCAGGGTGTCGGAAAAGTTTTCCAGTTCAAACAAGATGTCCAACCTCTCGGCGTCGATATCCGGCTGAATCCGCATCCAGCGCACCCGGCCGCTGCCGTATAAATGCAGACTGACGTCGCCCCAGATACCCGGAATCCAGCTCAGGCGTTCCTGGTCATTCCCCACAGCGCTGTGCTCGGGCAGGGTGTGTTTTTGACCAACCCGCACCAACAGAATATTTTTCCCGGCCTGCAAGAATCCGGTTACATCGTACCACTGACTGGTATAACAGGGAATGTCCCCACCAACTCGTTTTCCGTTCAGCCAGACATCCGCGCCGAATTGCACCTGTTCCAACTGCAGAAACGCTTTTTTATATTTTTGACTTGCTGGAAAATGAATTTCTTTTTTATACCAGAAATAATCATAGCCTTGCCAGACCAGCCCGGGAAGGCAATTATCCACCATTGCCGGAACAGGCACACTGTATTCGAATGAAGCCGGCTTATTATTGCCCGGCTGCAGCCGCCAGCTTCCGCTTAAATTGATTTTATGATACATAGCGGAAATTAGTCACTTATTTTCTGTAGGAAAGGTTTCACCGTCTTGGTCCAGCCTTCGTAGCCCCCGGCATTCATATGCAGCATATCACCGCCAAAAATATCCCTGCGGATAGTGCCATCTGTATTCAGCATCGAGCGGCTGATATCGATGAACTGTACATTTTCGCTATTTCTACAGAAGGCTTCAATTAAGGCGTTTGCCTGCTGCATCTGCGGCCAGATTGCCTGCCGGGCGAGGCTGGGTTTGACGGCCAAAATAAAAAGGGGCGTACCGGGGAGATTTTTTTTAACCTGACGGGCGAATTCTTTAAAATGGATGAGCACTTCGACCGGGGATTTACCCACCGCAATATCGTTGTCCCCTTCGTAAAATACGATAGCTTTGGGTTTGTAGGGTTTCACCACCCGTTCGAAGAAATGAATCACCTGTTCCGCCTGTGAACCACCGAATCCGCGGTTAATTACTTTTATCGGCGCCATATCTTTGGCCAGTGTTTTCCATTTCACGATGCTTGAACTACCCACAAACAAAACGGCGTCCTTCGGCGGGGGGTTGATTTTATCCTGCCGTTCAAATTCCTCAATAGCGTTTTCGAACGGATATTCCTGCGTTTTTTCGAATCCTAAAACATCCAAACCGCGCCGGATAACCGGGTCGTCCATCATATATTTCCAGACAAAACCGCTGCGCCAGTTTTCAATCATCAGCACAATCGGGGCCTGGTCAATTGCCAGATAGTCTTTATCAAACCAACCGGCTGTGGGATTGAAGGCATCTGTAAAGCCGTATTTCCCCCACAAACCTTTTTGCCCGTAACGGTCGTACATCGCCTGAATGGCAGGTATAACCAAATTGGGTTCAAAAACGATGGATGCGGATGCGGCCGTGGGCGCGATGGTGCCGTCATCATTTTGAATCAGGGTAGGGCCGCTGGTGCCGCGGGCCGAGTACGATTTAAATTTATGCCGGCCTGTATTGTAGTCAGGACCGGGACCGTCGCAGGCGGTCAGCCCCCAGGTCAGGGAATCGTAGCCGGTAAAACGCCTCGGATTATCCATTGCATAACGACGCTGAACACGTACCACCCGGCGGGCATTTTCGAAATAATCGAGGCCCTTTTCCCGCATATAGCGGTCAGGCAGGTTGCGGAAATCCACAAACATGTGTGAATAGTGCTGCCCAAACAACGGCGGGAAAGAAACCAGTTTAAGTCCGGGATAGGCTTCGCGCCAGTCGTAGAAACTAAGCCAGCGGTCATACGCTTTCTGTGCCCCGTTGAAACCGCTTCCCGCTGCAACGATGTACATAATCAGGGCTTCGTTGTAGCCAACCCAGCCGGTTTGTTCAAATCCTGTTTCGGGTTTCCAGCCCATAGATAATGATTTATCAAAACGCCCGCCGTCATTGATTACCGCCCAATCCCATTTAACCCGTTCGGTTAAAGCGCCGGCCAGTTTACGGATTTCCTTTTCGCGGGGATTGTCCAACTTAAAATAATTACGCGCAAAATGCGCCCCGGCGATAAGCAAGCCGGTGTCGATGGTGGATAACTCTGAATGCCAGGTGCGCCTGCCTGTCTGTATATCCAGAAAATGATAGTACATTCCCCGGTAACCGGTTGCATCCGCTTTTCTGCTTTGTTCGGATTGATAAAAAAATCGCAACATATTCAGGGTTAACTGTGCTGCCTTTTCGCGGGAAATCCAGCCGTGTTCGGCGCCGACGGCCCAAACCGGAACGGCAAAACCGCTGGCCGCAATACTTGCCGGTGAAGCGGGCGTAGAACGGTCTTTTACCAGACCATTGTCAGGATTGATCTCATTTATGAAATATAAAAAGGTTCGATGCTGCAGCGTATCGATGAATGCGGCCTGTTGCGCCAGTTTGCTAATATCCGGTTTACCCTGACCGGTCAGTGGCTGGCAGGCCAATAAAACAACGCTTATTAAAAACGGCGCAAGGATAGTTTTCAGAATCGTTCCTTTCATTGCTTTCCTTCCAGTGTAACAAGAACCGTATAGTCACCCGGTTTTTGCGGTGGGATAATATTGCCGTTTATATTTTGTCCGGCTAAGACTATATGTCCAACACCCCCGCTGTACCCGGTGGGGTTTTTTATGGTAATGTCATAAAGAGCGCCGCGAAAGCGCCGCTGAACCCGCACTTCCGGCCATTCCGCCGGGATACAGGGATTAATTTTCAAACCTTCCCGGGTCGGTTGTATGCCCAAAATATTTTCCAGCGCGATGATAAACAACCAGCCGGCAGAGCCGGTGTACCAGGCCCATCCTGCGCGACCGTAATACCCGGAATCTTTACCGTCGATATTTCCGGGAAGCACATAAGGTTCTGCCTGGTAACGGTCAGCATCTTTTGCGCTTTGCAAAAAGGGATTTAATTTCTGAAAGGTGCGAAAAGCATCGTCTGCGCGTCCCAGTTCGGACATTGCCCACACCCCCCAGGTTGAGGCGTGCGTGTAAACGCCCCCGTTTTCACGCAGACCCGGCGCATAGCGCGTAATATAACCGATATAGCGGTCTGGCTTATGAAAAGCGGGATGAAACAACTGGAAGCCGTTGTCCCCTTCCAGAAAATTCAGAATCGCATCCGCCACCTGGTTTTTGCGTTCATCATCTGCAATTCCGCTGATGACAGCCCAGGTTTGGGAATTCAGATACATTTTACACTCGCTCTGCGAAGGGTCTCCAATGGGACTGCCGTCGTCTTTGGTGGCCCCAAGATACCACTGACCGTTCCAGCCGGCGCTGTTGACCGCTTTTTTTAACCGTTGGGCCCAGTCTGCATAAACAGCCGCCTTTTCGGGCTGGTCTTGTTTGAGAAGCGGAACCCAGTCCAGCAAAATACGGTAGAGAAACATTCCCAGCCAGATACTTTCGCCTTTCCAGTCCAGCCCCACAGCGCTAAAGCCGTCGCACCAGTCACCCGCGCCAATATAGGGCATATCCCGTTTGCTGACCCGCTGCAAAACTTTATCAATTGCCTTTAAGCAATGTTCGCGCAAACTGCCCTGGCCGCCGTCGTAAAACGGCAGCTGCTCGTCAAGCGCCGAATCGTCCGCAGCTTCACGCAGGTAACGGGTTGTAAGATAGGGCAGCCAAAGCAGGTCGTCGGTCATATTGGTTTGCAGCCCTTCTTCGGTAAGCGGATGCCACCAGTGCAGCACCGTGCCGTCCTGGAACTGATGGCGGGCGTTAAGTTTAAGATGTTCCAGCATTTTATCCGGTTCCAGGGGCAGCCAAATCTGACTGGATTGAAGCTGGTCCCGAAAACCATAGGCCCCCGACTGTTGAAAATAGCCACTTCGTGCCCACAGATGGGCGGAAATAGTCTGGTATTTAAGCCAGATATTGACCAGGGTATTAAAAGCGGCATCCGGCGTTTGAACCTGCACCCTTCCAGTTAGTTCTTCCCAAAAACTTTTTACCTTTTGAAGTTCCGTCTGCGCAGCAGCAAGCGAGCCGTATTTTTCAATATAGGGTTTAATCTGTTCGGAACGGGATTGACCTTCTTGTTTGTCAACCTGGCCCAGAAGGAAAACCAGAGATTTTTCTTCACCGGGGTTCAATAAAATATCAACGGCCAGGCTTGCCGCCGCATCCTGGAAGCGTCCGGACTTTTGCGTAAACTGTCCCTTTTTGATTCCCTTTGGATTATGAAACCCGCCGTGCCGTCCGATTAAATCATCTTTGCTGGTGTCCCAGCCGCTCACGTTTTCGCTGACCGAGTGAAAACCGGTGTATGGCCAGTTGGTGTTCCAGTGGCCACGGTCGGTGGGGACTTCCCAGATAAATTTAGCAGCCGACAGCGCATTCAGCTTTGTATCAAATTCCGTATCGATAAACAGCTTATGAAATTCGCGGTGGTTGTCCGGCGCAGCGCCCAGGTTCCATTCAAGATAAGACGCTAACTGCAACCGGCGTTTTTCACGGCCTTTGTTTTTCAGCGTCACCATCCAGATTTCAACCGGGTCTTCTTTGGCGGCAAGCAGCGTCCATTCGCTGCGCATTTCTTCAAATTCCTGAATGAAGGCAGAATATCCCAACCCATGCCGGGCTTCGTAAACATCATATTCGGCCTGAATGGGCTGAAAAGCCAAAGAACGCAGCTTGCCGGAATCCAAGTCGTGCAGATAAAGCCATTTGCCCCAGTCATCACGAATCAAATCCTGATTCCAGCGCGTCAGCCGGTTCAGTGAAACGTGGGTGCGCCAGGAAAAGCCGCCGCCGGCCTGGCTTACCGCAATTCCGTAATCACCGTTGCTGATGATATTGGTCCAGGGCCGCGGGGTATCGGGATTGGTGATAATAAACTCATTGCCATCCTTGGAAAGATATCCGTATTTATTTTCAAACTGTTTCTGTGAAGCCATTCGTAAATAATCTCCGTATTAGAACAAAAATCCAAGGGTGAAACGCTGGGTCGAATTAAGCACGCCATAGTCGGCCCAGGAATAATCAATTGAAAAGCGGCGCGACATCCAATTTAGATAAATGCCCATACCGGCCACCAGTCCGCCTTGCAAATCCTGCTGAAACAGGTTGCGGTATCCGGCGCGCAGGGCCAGGTAATCAGCAACGCGCCATTCCAAAGCGGCGTTTACACTTTCGGTATTATCATTCGGATGCAGAGCGTCCACAGCCAGCAGCAGGCGGTTATTTTTATTTATTTGTAAAGGATAACTTAATCCTACCCGAAACAAGGTGGGCAACGGATAATCACCGCTGCGCAGTTCCGCCGGAATCTGGTTGTTATCACCGTTCTTACTGCCATTAAAATCATAATCGATATAAAAATCACGTCCGTTAAATCCGCTGCGCGGGCCGAAGTTAGACAAGCTGGCCCCCAGAACCGGACCGCCGTGATAAATTTCATACTGTACACCCATATCCAGCGCCATCGTATTGTAGCTGCTGTGCCAGATTTGTTCGTGGATGTAATTCAGTTCCAGGCCTACCGCAACACGGTCCGTTAATTTAGCGGCTATCGCTGCGCCAACAGCAATAGAAGCGGCGTCATAGCGTTCCCCTGTACCGAGGGGCTGTTCTACTGTGCGCACATCGATTTCCCCGGAGTTGAGAGCTGTGAGATGCATACCGGCAGTGAGTCCACCGCTTAGGGGAAGACTAAGCGCCAGGTAATTGTAGGATATCCCGGCCAGCCAGGAACTGTACGTAAACTGAACCTGGTAGTTGGAAAGTCCGGCCAGGCTGGCAGGGTTTTCAAATACCGCACTCACATCGCCGGAAACAGCCGCGCTGTTTAAAACCGAATTCCGCGCTCCAGGCTCTATTTTTAAAAACTGCGCCAGCGTGGTACCGGTTTTCGTTTGGGCTAAAATGCTGCCGTTTAGAAATATCCAGAAACTAAAAATTACTAAAGAAAAGATACTATTTTTCATAATTCACCTGTTATTTCAAAATGGCAAACTTGCCGATATAGGGTTCAGCGCCCTGGGCCTGTATGTGGTACAGATATAAACCAGGGGCCACTTCCAGATTGTCTTTGGTGCGTAAATCCCAGGCTACCATCCCCGAAGCTATAGCGCCGTCGTGGTTTAATGTTTGCAGCAGTTCACCTGTGATTGTAAAAATACGAATGGTACAATGGTTCGGCAGACCGCGGAATTCGATACGGCGTTCGCCCCGTCCGGAAACAGCAAATCTCTGCGGTTCAAAACTGGCCGCGCCGATATAGGGATTGGGCACCACGTAGGGTTTGCCGTCTCTTACTTTGTCTTTATTAACCGTTTGCGCAAACGTTGTAAAGGTAAAAACATCGGCGGAACTAAACGGAAGGGCCAACCCCAGATGAAAGACATCACCCTGTCCCGGCGGAACAAGGGCCGAAGCGCCTATTCCCATTGTATCAAGACTGAACTGCCACATCTGTTTCAGGCTGGACGATTCGAAACTTTTGGGAGCCAGTACCTGAATATAATCGTCCATTTGGCTCAGCGTACCGGAATTATCACTGTCTAAGAAGCGGAATTCCAGGGGGACATCCCCGCTATCCGTGAGCGCATAGACTTTAAATTTTGCGGGTTTTGCCGGTAATCCTACCGCGGCGCGGGATGTATCTAACCAGGTCGCTGCAAATTCTATCTTAATATCCAGCGGAAAGAAGGGTCGGCGTACGGTAAGCGGCAGACCGGTAATTTTTGCCGCACGGGCGCTAAGCTGAACATTCGTTTGATTTTGTGCTATCCAGCCGGTATTTGCAGAATCGATGGCAATCAATTTCGGCGTATGTATTACAGGTAAAATCCCCGCACCGGAAGGACCGGTTGCCGCACCGTCCAAATCATTCCCGGATTTAAACAGGGTATCCCCGGCTGTAACATCCACAAGCGCATAACTGACCGCGCGTACAGAATCTCTGGGATTGTTAAAATAAATCTCAAATTCGTGGTTGTCCGGCACCAGTTCCGAATTGAGAACTTGCAGATTTATACTGCCGGTCCCTGTTCCGCTTACGTGATTCAGACCGTCTGTCCCGGCCGGCACAAAACCGCGCACAGGCGGGTTAGGCCGAACCTGTACGACATTTGATGGTAAAATTACCCCGCCACGCAAAGTCTGGCTAACCGAAATAGAATTTTCGGACGGATATATTTCGATAGAATCGGTTCCGGTGTCATAGGCGGTAAGCGCATAATAATAGAGCTGTCCGTTTACAACACTGCTATCGGTCCAGGAATGGGTAAGGCCTGTATTTTCACCCAGGAAATAGGCGACCCCTTCCACCGTTGTTTTACTGAAACCATAATAATCATCCACTAAATCGAACTGGGCAATGGGTTTGCCATTGCCAATAGGGCCGCTGCCTGTGGCGGTCGTAACCACTTGCGGGTCCAGAAAGGTTGGGTCGGTGCTGCGGTAAATGCGGTAGCCTTCAAAATCATTGGTGCTGGTTACCGGGTCAAAAGCACGTTCGGCCTTGTCATCCCAGGTCAATGTTACAAAGCCGTCCCCGGCAAAAGCCTGCAAAGTGGGTTTAGGCGGGGGTACGGCAAATTGATAATTGGCTTTATAAATCTGCTGAACCACTTTTGTTGTATTACGCAGCTCACGCAGGTTTTGGCCAAAACTTAAAGCCAGGCTAAAGCGTTCTGTTTTTCCGGCAGGAAGGGAAAAGGGACCGGATGCAAACAGAAAACCGATATTGTAATTGAGCACCAAAGGCTCATCAAATTTATCACCGGTAGTGAAAAAATCATACAATTTTTCTGGCCATTTTTCTTCATTTGTAAAGAAAACAATGCCGTCCACTTCCGAGCTGGGTGAGCCGGCGCCGGCGCGAATGCGGTTCATTTTAAAACCGGTCAGACCGATTTGGTCGGATTCATCCACATCTGTTTTATCAAAGTTTGGTTCACCTAAGGTGGGAATTCCGTCCCCTTCACCCGAATCGGGCGGGTTGTTTTCATCGGCAAAAACACCATCGGCGCCGGTATCGTTAAACTCGGCCTGCCAATCCATATCTTCATCGCCGGTCCACCAATATCCGGCACGGTAAGCCGGACGTTTTTCAAGCGGACCAAAGAAGTGTTCGAAAGCGGCCATATCATAGTGCGCTTCTACCCAGGCGCGAATATTTTCCTTGCCTTCAATCAACTCACCGGGGCCGCCGTCACGGCGTTCATCGGTAATCCCGTTTTCATCATTATCGATACCGTCTAACGGATTGCCCGGCGTTTCCATATAGGAATAACCGAGGTATCCGGTCGGGCCCTGAACGCCGTTGCCATTTTTATCCCAGGTGTAAACCAGGTTCAGGCCGGCTTCCTTGTCAAAAAAAGCATTGTCATCGTCCGATTCGGGAACTCCGTCCACGCCAACAGCCGAGCCGCCCACACCGGAATCCATATATAACCCAAAAACAATATTGTCATTATAATCGGTTGTGCTTTCGTTGGTAATATCGTAGTGCCAGAAAATTACATTTCCTGCCTGGGGATTGGCCCACTGAAAACCGCGCTGTTCGATACGTAAGCCCAAACCGCGACGGGTCGCATCCCGCGCATCCGGATAATAATCCCAGGCATCATAAAAATTATCGTCATAAACTGTGTAACTTTCCTGGTCTGCCCCTGGCGCTTTGCCAAAATAGCCATCCCAGGAACCGGACCAGCCGGGGTCGTCTGTATCACCTAATTTATCATACCAGGCGTCCGGCCAGGTACGCGGGTCATTACTCATTGCAACAGAACGCCCCACATTAATGGATGGGTCTTCCTGGAAAAAACCGGGTCTTGGTTCAAAGCGCATAATCCGGTTTTTAAGCGGACTGATACCCTGTCTTTCGCGGTAGCCTGTTTCCATAATATAGGCTTCATTGCCGTTCTGCTGTCTTACTTTGGCCAGTACAAAAGGGGTAATTCCGTCACTGTAATTTTCACCGGAGCCTTTGGGCACTTCCACCGAATGGAATACGCTGAAATCCACATTAATGGGGTCGGCCGGATAATCGCCCACCATTCCAAAATTATAAAACAAGGTACGAATTCGGTTGGCGTCGTGGGTACCCAGACGTTCGGCATCGGCCTGCCCCCGCCATTCCGGTGGTATCAGTGGGGCATAGTCCTGGGCCAAACCGGACAGTACACTAATCAAAACAAAATACACTGTAAGTAAAGCATATTTTCTGCTGTTATTATTAATTTTTTTCATGGTTTTTCTACTGTCCCTTAAAAGAGATACCGATTTCAATGCGTCTTGGATTATAGAAGCGCCCCGGGTTGGAAAGGGCCACTCTGTCTAATTGCGAAAATTGTGAGTAATCCGGTGAACCGGTGGTGTTAAAGACAAAGCCGTTCACAAAGTGTTCGTTAAACAAATTAAAGGTGCGTAAATACAAGCTGAATTTCATTCCCTGCATTGGAAAAAACTTTTCTGCGCGTAAATCGGCCAAAACAAACCCGCCCTTTCTGCCGGAATTGGTTTCCAGGTCCGCGCCAAAACCGGACCCGACCTGCGGCGTGTAAGGCTGCCCGCTGCCCAATTTTAATATTGCACTGATATTGTAGTTTCCGGGCTGGTCCAGGATCACCGTCGCATTAAGCGTATGCAACTGGTCCCAGTTAAAAGCGATATCGCGGGGGCGGGCGTCTTTTCCGGCAGCCGCCCGGTTTGCCGTTTCACGTGCATTACTGGAATTCCCCCGGGCAACCTGCAGAGTATAATCGATGGATGAAGTTATCAAACCAATTTTGCGCTGGTCAAGCGCCAGGGTAAATCCATATATGCTGCCAAAGTCCACATTGGTAAACCGGGCAT
>CAYWBI010000058.1:0-5508 GCA_964456445.1 uncultured Calditrichaceae bacterium | reverse complement strand
AAACCGGGCATCTGCGTAAAATGACCGTAAGAAAAATAGAGCGACGCCGTGGACGACAAAGGATAACTGATACCGAGGCGGGGCGAAAGCTTTAATTTGAGCGATGTGTTTTGTTGAACAGATTCAGGCGCCCCGGAAATTGAATTGGCCGGATTTTGCAAATCGCTGGGAACGGTTGTATGCGCATTGAAAAAATCAAACCGCAGTCCCGCGCGCAGCACAAGGTCATCCCATTCCATCCGGTCCTGGATATAAGCAGCGCCCTGATAGGGGTAGTAAGTTTGTATGCCCGGCTCTTTATCTACCTTTTCTCGCGGCAGTAACTGCTGCACCCCGTTCACATTGGTTTCCCGGATATAACCCGGACTACCGAACAGCACTTTAGCCGACTGCACTTCGAAACCCGATTCTATCAGATGACGCTGGTTATATTGCCAGGTAAAATCAAGCTTACCCACCATAGCGTTTGATTCCTGTTTAAAACGGCCGAGGTCAACTCCCTGTATGATGGCTCCGTCTTCATAATTTGCCGAGCCTTTGGGTGCGCCCGCTTCGAGATAACGCGGGTCATACAGATTTTCATACTTAAAATCGCTATAGCTGAAATAATTCTGCCGCAGGCTGAATTTATAGTACATCCGCTCTGATAATGTATGGGTAAAATCCAGCCCCTGCACCAGCGATTGTGAGGTTTGCTGTTTAATACCATCGGGATTAAAACGAAAGGCGTGATTGTAACTATGTTGCTTTACGAAATTTCCGATGATCTGGTAGCTGACTTTGATGTTCCCAAAACTGCGGTTGCTTATTTTAAACTGGCCGCTGTATTCGTTACGATCATTCATCGGGACCTGCTTATTGTCACCACTGGGCATAATAACCGGTGTCTGAAAATCACTGCTGTCTGTAGGGACAAACCGCCTCATGCCAAACAGATAACCCTCGTTGGCATAATAGCGTCCGCTAATAAAAAAAGTTGTGTTTTTTAGCAGAGCAGGGCCGCTGAGCGTAAGTTGAATATTATGCAGAGCACTTGGCGAGTAATCCTGGTTATTGGGATAACGGTTTTTATCCGTGGTAAAAAATCACCGCCGTAAACTTCACCGCTCCATTCAAATTTTTGGGAACCGGATTTAAGAACGGTATTAACAACCCCGGACATCGCCTGCCCGTATTTCGCATCGAAGGTACCGCTGATGATCTGTACTTCTTCGATTACGGAACGGTCCAATTGCAGAGTTGATGAATTATCATAAGGATTGTTTACTGAAACACCGTCCACTTGGTACTGCACCTCGCCTAAACGTCCGCCGCGGAAATGGCCGTCCACCACCCCCGCCTGAAGGTTCACCACATCACTGAGTGATTGCACCGGCAGTCGGTCAATATCATCGCTGTTCATTGTAGTAATGGAACTGGTCTCGTTAAATTCCACCAGCGGCCGCTCCGCTGTCACCACAACCGCGTCTGTCTCTTCCAGGACTTCTTCTTTAAGACGCGCATCGAGACGCGTCGTTTTATCGGAGGAAACACGCACTTCTTTCACGATTCTGGTTTGGTAACCGATATATTCGAAATGAACTGTATATGTACCGGAACGAATATTCAGGATTACATAATTCCCGTCCAGGTCGGTGGAAGCGCCCAGTAGCTGCCCTTCCAGAACCACATTCACACCGCTCAACGGATTTTTATCGGCATCTGTGACAAGACCGGCTAATTTGCCGGATGTCTGCGCCTGCAGCGAGAGTGTGTTTAGAAAAATTATGACGAGAATTAGGAAAATTTTTATTTTTTTCATAATAACCTGTTCTTTAAAAAACCGTTATTTCATCAAAACCATTTTGCCAGCCGGGCTTAATTGCGAGGCCTGACCACGCGCTTTAAATTCAATCCTGTAGAAATAAATACCTGAGCTGAGCTGCATAGCATTAAAATTCAGCTTATAAATTCCTGCCAGCGTTGCTTTATCTTTCAGGGTGCCGATTTGTTGTCCCAGTGCATTAAATACATGCAGGGTTACATCACCCGCAGACGGAACCCGATAGTATATAGCAGTTGACGGGTTAAATGGATTTGGATAGTTCCCTATCAATTCGAGTTTACTGGGGATGATATTTCTGGCGCCGTCTTCGATACCTACCGGATGCGTTTCGTCCATATAAGCCCAGGCCAGCGCCGGCCCCCAGGGATGTTCACGGAACCACCAGGCACGGGTGCCGTAGTTGTTGGCCGCATCGTCAAATGAATCGCCGTCCGCCAGTAAAGCCCCAATGAAAAGCAGGTGGTCACCAAGGTCTGCATCATAGCCGAGATAACTTAGATCCACTTTCATTTCGATGGTATATCCTTCGTCCACATCACCATTGTCATCAACGGTGGTTGCACCTTTAAGCTTATAGGCAAATTCTGTCGCACTGGAATCAAGCAATTCCGGCATAAATTCAAAACCTTTGGCAGTACCGTTAGAAAAATGCACTTCCAGGTTGTGTACAACTAATTTGGAGCCGTCAACTATCTTCTTTCTGTCCGCAATAAACAAGCGGATGCCGTCCATTTGAGCGAGAGCGGCAGCGCTCTGCACCAACTGATCGTTCACATCAGCGGAGAAATAGAGAAAATTATCATTGAAAAACATTTTAAAAGTGGCCTTCGCCGGGTCAAGTACAGTGGGAAAACCGCTCGCGTTGAGTTCTTCCTGAAACTGACTGCTGCGAAAAGGACCGGCGCCGGGATAAGTTGTACGAAGGGCACTATCGTCATAGGCAATATCAAAGGTATAGCATCCGGTGGACCAAATAGCGTCATCCAGGTTACCATCAATTACAGGCAGGGCTGTATCACAGGCGTTGGGTACAATCACATCCGGTATAACTACGGGAACAGAACCGGAATTAACCGTTACATTAGGATTAACGTGTACCTGCCCCACATCATCTTCATTGGTATTTCCCCACATACTTTCCCAGGAAGTGCGAGAAACCGCAACACGGCCCGCTTCACCGCTAAATACCCAATCGGCGTCCCAAATGGAAAAATTCATTTCCAACATCTCGCCTTCGGCTTTTGTAAAATCATACCCAAGGCGGGCCACATCGATGCGCATTTCCACTGTCCAGCTGGTATCCGGAGCGCTATCGTCGTTGGTCTGGCCTTTTATCACCCAGCGGGCATCCCAGGCGGCACGCTGGTCATCCGTGCGGGTGGTATCATCAAAATTCCCAAAGGTACCGATAAAACGCGGTGGCGTTCCCGGATGCACTTTGTCGGCATTGTTCGCATACCACCAGGTAAAAAAGTATTCGTTGGCCAGTGTAGGCCGACTGGAACTGGCGTGGTCTTTGATTGACATTAAAATGGCATCCCAGCGCGCCCAGTCGGCCGTACCGCCGATAGAAGAATCAGGAATATCAAATGCCATCCAAAGGTAAGGCGGGTCCGCTAAAAATTTAACTGTCGCTTTTAAAGAATCTTTAATAGATGCGGGCTGGAATTCACCGACGTAACCGCTTTGCGGTAAACCGGTATTGGAACCATACCAGACCAAAAGTGATTCGGCTTTTGACCAGGCCGGTTCATCAAGCACTCCATCCATTGTGATAGTTTCACCATCAAGAAGACGCGCCCAAATTACATCTTCCCTTTCATGGTATTGGGCAAATACAACACTGCTGGTAATCAGCACTAAAAAAAACAGCCATACGTTTTTCATAAAAACCTCCATCTATGTAAATTAATAGTTGGTCTTTCAATGATAATCAATATCCATTGTGTCCATTGGTACTGTTAACACTACAGGTTCCACCAATAATCAAACCTGTATTTATTTCTTCGTAATGGTTTTCTTTTGGGTCCACTTCCCGCTTAATCATTTTAAGCAGATAGTTTACCGCTCTTTGTCCAAGTTCCATAATTGGTGTATGCACGGTCGTAAGCCGCGGATTAAGAAAGCGGGTCATATAAATATCATCAAAACCAACCAGGGAAACATCCTGAGGAATAGTTAAGTTGTTTTGATGAGCGGCTTCAAAACAACCAATTGCCATCATATCGTTTAAGGCAAAAATAGCATCCGGTTTATGTTCCGCATTCATTAAACGCATGAAAGCAAAATAACCTGATTTGGACGAAAAATCACCGGATACAATAAGATCGGAATCCAGTTCAAGATTGTTTTTAACCATTGCTTCCTGAAAACCCAGCATTCTTTGCCGGGCATCATTGTTGCCTTCCGGTCCTTTGATAAGGGCAATTCGCTTATGTCCCTGTTTAATCAGATGCTCTGTCATTGCAAAAGCACCCTGAAAGTTTTTAATATTTATGCAGGTCGTATTTGGGATTTTATCATAGTTGTTCAGCAAAACCAGCGGCCGGGAAACCCTGTCAATCATATCCCTGAAGTTTCGATGCAGCATCGGGGCCATTAAAATCACCCCGTCCACTCTGCTGCCAGACATAAATTCGAGCATCGTTTCCACCATATCACGCCGACTGTGGGAGCTGGATACCATTACATAATAGCCGCTGCGGGAAGCTGCTTCATCAACGCCCCGTAGAATATCCATAAAAAATTCGTCGGCTAATTCCGGCAGAATCAATCCAATGGTTTCCGTCTTTTGACTCGATAACCCTCGTGCGCTGACATTAGGGGTATAATTAAACTGATTTGCTATTTGCTGAATGCGCGCTTTCGTTTTCGCGCTAACCGGACCTTTATTATTTAAAGCCCTGGAAACGGTGGCGACTGAAACACCCGCCTTCTCTGCTATGTCAACTATGCTTATACCCACTACACTGCCTTTGTTTAATTATTGGGCGGTTTTCTAATTAAATTTCATGGCACATAGACCATTTTTACCACATTATTAAAGAGCAATTGACCTGTGGCCGGATCTTTGGCTTGGATGTAACAATAGTAAATACCGCCGGCTATTCCAGCCGGTTTAAAAACAACCTGCTGTTTCCCGGATGAACGAAATTCATTCAGAAGAAGCGCTACTTTTCGGCCCAAAATATCATAGATGGTAATTTTTACTAACGAGCCCTGACTTAAACCAAACTGAATTGTCGTCTGCGGATTAAAGGGGTTCGGATAGTTTTGATACAGGGAATAAGCGGCAGGCATCTGCGTTTTGTCTTCGTCAATCCCGGTTGGCACAAAACCAACAGCTTCTAACATGGGCTGAATTTCAGGATTCAACATGAAATAATTCCACAATAATCCGCTTCGGTAGTTTTCGATCATTGGGACAATTGTACCCTGGTCTATTGCCAAATACGTATCGGCAAACCAATTCTCATTTATATTAAAAGCATCATAAAAACCGAAAGGGCCCCAAAGACGCTCGCCATATTCGTGATAAAAATGTTTTAAGGCGGCAATGGACTCTTCAGGAACGTAGGGCATGGCACTGATCGCCGCAGTTGGCGTTATGGTTCCGTTATCATCGGTTGGCGAATGTGCCTGATATCCCCATGGATCATCGCTGGCCGTTAAACCCCAGGCAA
>CAYWBI010000057.1:0-20672 GCA_964456445.1 uncultured Calditrichaceae bacterium | reverse complement strand
ATTTTCATAAAACTTCCTTTGTGGATAATATTGCTGAGTTATCATTATTCCTTTGACAAGCGGCAGCATAATACCTTGCATAATTTATAGCCTGCAATCCAACAATATGATTATTTCCCGAATAAAGAAGAAATCCATCCGTCTCATGCGCTATAAACATAAGATGCAGATAAATCCGGCCGATAAATCATTTGGGTCTGGCCATTTTCCTGGTGGTTGGATTCTTCGCAACTCATCCAATAAAATAAATTAATGTTTGCTGTGTCCGATAAAAAACAAACCCTTTTTAACAGGGTAATATAAAATATCGGTTAGATACTATAACAGCACTAAACAGGGACAGAATTGGTGAAATAATATGGGATCAGTAATTGAACATCTTGTTGACGGGCTAATAACCATCGATGCCAGCGGTAAAATTATTTCCACAAATAAAGCCCTAATCAATATATTTGGCTATACCGGGTCGGAACTAATAGGGAAAAACGTCTCCATCCTCATACCCGGTCCGGGGGAGTCGGAACATAGTGGATATTCGGAAAAAGACCATCAAGCCGGAGTGACGGCATTTGTTAATAAAGGCCGGGAGGTAGTTGCGCGCAATAAAGGTGGCGAGATGTTTCCCATATACCTGACTGTTAATCCTTTAAAACCCGGTAATGAAAATTATTTCAATGCTATTGTCCATGATGTCCGGCAACAAAAACTGCTGGAAGATGAACTCCGTCTCTCATCATTTATCATTCAAACCAGCGAAGCCATTTTGATAAGCGACGCCCAAAACCGTATCGTTCGGGTAAATAATGCTTTTAGTACAATCACGGGATATAGCTCTAAAGATGTTCTTGGAAAAAATCCAAAGATATTAAAATCGGACAGGCAGAACAAGGCCTTTTACAAGATGATGTGGAAGGATTTAAATACCAGTGGTTATTGGGCGGGCGAGTTATGGAACCGTAAAAAAAACGGAGCTTTGTATCTTCAGCAGACACGAATATCGGTTGTTAAAAATGCAGACGGGAAACTTACAAACTATATTGCAACTTTTTCGGATATATCAATAATAAGGGAAAATGAAAAACGACTGGAAATGAAGGCAAAAGAAGATGACACACACGCATATCTTTTGCGTGAATCTTTGAGCACAACCCCTTTAAAAGAGTATCTGCAACGGGTTTTGGATAAAATCATTTTAGATATCCCATGGTTGCATATTGCCGCCAAAGGCGGAATTTTTTTAGTGAACTATGAAACAGAGGAAGATGAACTGGAGCTTTTTGTCGAACATAACTTAGGGGCAAAAATAAACAAGCTTTGCCGTCATGTTCCTTTTGGCAAGTGTTTGTGTGGTCTGGCGGCGCAAGAAAAGAAACTGCAATTTGCATCGTGTATTGATGAACGGCACTCAACCACTTTTTCCGGCATAAAACCGCATGGGCATTATAACATTCCCATCATCCAACATGGCGAAGTTCTTGGCATCTTGGTTTTATACCTGCCCCATGGCGCAAAGCACAATGCACAAAACGAAAAATTTCTTAATAATATTGCCAGTATAATAGGCATCGGCATCGCCCGCCGTTATGCGGATGAAAGCCTCAATGCTGCGTTGTTTGATGCACAGATGGCAAAAAAAGAGTTGCAAGCGGCCATGGCAGAGGCCGAAAACCTGCGTATTAAAGCCGAAGAAGCAACGCAGGCAAAAAGTCAGTTTCTGGCATCCATGAGCCATGAAATCCGCACACCAATGAACGGTGTTTTGGGGATGACGGAATTATTGCTGCAAACATTGCTGACAGATGAACAAAAAGAATACGCACAATCGGTACAGAATTCAGGTGAATCCCTTTTGTCCATCATAAATGACATTCTTGATTTTTCAAAAATTGAAGCAGGAAAACTGGAAATTGAAAACATCGACTTTGACCTGCGCGACATGCTGGACCATTTTATCGACATGGTTGCCTTCCGGGCACAGAGCAAGGGTTTGCGGCTTTCCTGTTTTCTGGACCCGGCGGCAAAAAGCTGGGTAAACGGTGATCCGACACGAATTAGACAAATTCTTGTAAATTTGGCCGGAAACGCCATTAAATTTACCTCTGAAGGTGAAATCGCCATTTATGGCAAGGAAATTACTTCTCCCAATGAAGATGGGCACCTGATAAAATTTACCGTTCGTGACAGTGGGATTGGCATCCCGGACAAAGCACGCGGAAAATTATTTCAGTCTTTCTCGCAGGTGGATGCATCTACAACCCGTAAATACGGCGGTACCGGTTTAGGTTTGGCCATCTGTAAACAGTTGTCCGGTTTAATGGGGGGGGAAATCGGCGTCGATAGCGAATTTGGCAAAGGGTCAACATTTTGGTTTACCGTACATCTTAATTCTACGGCCACAACACCCACGTTTCAGGATATATCCCATATAAATTTAAAGGGCAAACGTGCTTTCGTTGTTGATGATAATGCTACGAACCGCGCCATCCTTCTTGCGCAGTTAAACGGCTGGGGCTGTACCGTAGGCGAGGTTGATTCCGGGCCGGCCGCCATAGCTATGCTTTCGGGCGATTCATCCGCGGCCTATGATTTTATGATATTGGATATGGAAATGCCCAGTATGTCGGGTGATGAACTGGGACAATTGATCAAGGCCATACCTGTGTATAAAAACACGCCGCTCATCATGCTCACATCTATTTCTTTACGGGGCAGCGCTAAAAAAATGCAGGACATAGGATTTGCAGGCTATCTTACAAAACCGGTAAAATACAATTATTTTAAAAAATGTATTCAATCTGTTTTAGCGCTGGAAAACCAGGGCCAGGCAAAAACCGCCCAAATAATTACCAAATATTCAATTTCTGAAAATGATCGGCGGGCGACAAAGATTTTGTTGGTCGAAGACAATAAAATCAATCAAAAAGTAGCCTTGAAAATGCTTGAAAAATTAGGGTTTTCCGCCGAGTGTGCCAATAATGGACAGGAAGCAGTGGATGCATTGAAAACCCAAAAATATGAAATCGTCTTTATGGATTGTCAAATGCCGGTTAAAGATGGTTTTGAAGCAACGCGGGAAATCCGTAAAATGCCTGAAATTGTACACCAGCCATCTATCATTGCCATGACCGCTTTTGCCATGAACGGGGACAGGGAAAAATGTATCAATGCGGGTATGGACGATTATGTGAGCAAACCCATCAACCAAAAGGCCTTAATGAAAACCCTTGAGAAATGGGTCCGTTTGCCCGAGCAAGAGAAAAAACAAATGATGGGCGTTGAAGACTGAGAACGTATCGATCTGCATGCGATCAACGGGGCGCAGCCAATCAGGGAACAGCATACTTTTAAATAAAAAAAGCCCGGTTTTTAAACCGGGCTTTTTAGTAGTCCCAAGGGGATTCGAACCCCTGTCGCCGCCGTGAAAGGGCGGTGTCCTAGGCCTCTAGACGATGGGACCGCAGACTTGTGTTTTTGAGCCGTTCAATATAAGTTTTTTATAATTGTTCGGCAAAAAAACTTATAAAAAATGGGGTGAGTGATGGGAATTGAACCCACGACCCCCAGAGCCACAATCTGGTGCTCTAACCTAACTGAGCTACACCCACCATAATATGTCGTACGCCCTGGAGGACTCGAACCTCCGACCTACTGCTTAGAAGGCAGTTGCTCTATCCAACTGAGCTAAGGGCGCGGCTCGTCGGGGTGAGAGGATTTGAACCTCCGACCCCCTGCTCCCAAGGCAGGTGCGCTAACCAGGCTGCGCTACACCCCGAGCTGACATTATAGACTCAAGTCGCAGAATATAAAAATCTTTATGTATGAAGTCAATATTCAATGCGCCTTTTACTTAAAAATTCACCTAACCTGGTAAAGGCTTTTGCACGGTGGCTAATACTGTTTTTTTCTGTAAGCGTCAATTCCGCCAACGTCCGGCCAAATTCTTTAACAATAAAAAGCGGATCATAACCAAAACCATTCATTCCTTTTGGCTCCCTGCCAATTTCCCCATGGCACCTTCCAATAAAGGACTTTTCAAATCCGGCATTTTTAAAGACAACAACACATTCAAAATAAGCTGACCGCTCTCCAGACTCCAGAGTCTGCATTTGTTGCAAGAGTAAGGCATTGTTGTCCGCATCATTGGCCTTTTCTCCGGAATACCGTGAAGAGTACACTCCTGGTCCGCCATTCAAAGCCGGTACAACCAGGCCTGAATCATCGGCAATTACAGGGGAGCCGATACAGGCAAAGTATTGGCGGGCCTTTATTTCCGCGTTTTCTAAAAACGTTTTTCCATTCTCAACAGGAGGTGGGCAAACAGCCGTGATATCATTTAGGGTCTGGATGGGTATCGCGCTGAGAATGGATTTTACTTCCCGGATTTTCCCGGCGTTGCTTGTTGCAAATATAAGAGCGGCCATAAATTTTTCTTTTTTTTTAAGGATTTAATCCAATATACCGAAATAAGAGCTATCAGGAGGATACAATGCGGAAAAATTTCATCATGTTGCTTATTGCCGTTGCAATTTTTGTGTTGGAAATATTCTATATTTCAACCCGGTTGGACGAAAAGCTTAGTTCGATTGATCTGAGACAACACAAAGCAACGACATCCATAAAATTTCTTGACAAATCAATCTCAAGGATCGAGCAAAGGTCAAGCATGCTTAAGGATCATTCAAATTATCACTATATATTTTTAACATCAGGACCGCTCAAAACAACTTCTATTCTTGCCAAACGCTGATTAAAACAATTTCCCGCGTAGCGCTTTATTGAGCATCTCCCGTGCCCGGAAAATTCTTGCCTTTATCGTTCCCAATGGTAAATCCAACTCTTCCGCAATTTGGTCATAGCTATATTCTTTCAAATGACGCATGTTTATCACAATCCGATATTTCTCCGGTAGGTTATTTATGGCCTTCCGAATGATTTCACTGCGTTCCGAAGCAACCAGTTCATGCTCGATTGTCGGCTCATTATCGGCATATTCATGCTGAACCTCATCCTCTTTATAATATGAGCTTTCGTGCATCGAGTACGTTTTTAATTTTCGCTTGCGGAAAAAATCGATGCAATTGTTTGTGGCAATCTTAAACAGCCAGGTGGAAAAAGCATAATCATCATTAAAAGACGCGATCGACTTGTAGGCTTTAACAAAAGCATCCTGGGTTAAATCTTCCGCTTCCTGTTTATTGCGCACCATGCGAAAGACAATATTATAAACGATATCCTTATACATCAGAATAAGTTTATTGTATGCCTGTTGATCACCTTGCCGTGCTTTTTGAACAAGTTCAAGATCGTCTTTTTTCAAACAGATGCCTCTCTTGGGAAATCTTACAGACTTCCTTGCCAGTATCAGTCAAAATCAGTAAAATTGGACTAAAATAAAGGAAATATTAAATAAAAGCCAATGGCGATTTGGGATACGTATGAAAATAGTTGTTTCAAATGAACAAATGCGTGCAATGGATCAGCGGGCGATAACTGTCTATGGCATTCCATCGATTGTTCTTATGGAAAATGCCGGCCGTAATTCAGCCGGGGAAATCCTTGCCGTCTGTTATCAAAAAAAAATTCGCCGGGCAACGATCATTTGTGGAAAAGGCAATAATGGCGGCGACGGTTTCGTTATCGCACGCTATCTCCAAAAAGCACAGCTGACCGTCGCAATTTTTCTTGTGGCCCAAACCGATCAAATCCAGGGCGATGCGAAAACCAATCTGACTATTTGTTTAAACAGCGGTATCCCTGTCACGGAAGTAAAATCCGCCGATGATATCGAGCATGCGGAGGATGCCATTATTGTGGATGCCTTGTTGGGAACCGGGATTCATGGAGAAGTCCGTGGAATATATGCGGCGGTCATTGATAAAATCATGTCTTATAAAAATACGACAGTTTTCTCGGTTGACATCCCATCAGGAATAAGCGGAAACGATGCGCTTCCTGTGGGGCCCGCAGTGCATGCGGATTTTACCCTTACTATGGCTGCCGTTAAACAATCACAGTTATTTTATCCCGCACGGGAATATGTCGGCAATCTTAAGGTAATGGATATTGGATTTCCGTTAGACCTGGGCAAAGCCGAAGATACTAAATTGTTCGCCGTAGGCGGGCATGATATTCACTTGCCCGGCCGGGACAAGCAGAC
This sequence comes from uncultured Calditrichaceae bacterium, assembly GCA_964456445.1. Classification (GTDB taxonomy): domain Bacteria; phylum Calditrichota; class Calditrichia; order Calditrichales; family J004; genus CAYWBI01. The sequence continues at coordinate 14,515 of CAYWBI010000057.1, read as the reverse complement.
GCACAAACATTCGGCAGGTAAAGTGTTGGTTGTGGGAGCGTCTGTAGGCTACACCGGCGCCGTTTGTCTTGCGGCGGCAGGCGCGTCACTTTCCGGAGCCGGTTTAGTGGTAACGGCTGTACCCCAATCGCTTAATGAAATAATTGAGAAAAAACTGACCGAACAAATGAGCCTACCGATACCAGACGCTGGTCGCGGTTTTATTGGTAAAGAAGCCGTGTCTGCCATAAAGGGCCGCCTGGCCTGGGCCGATGTAATTTTAATTGGGCCCGGTATGGGGCGTGACCCAGAAAGTCTGTTGGCTTGTGGCCAAATCATTGATCTGGCCCTAAAGCTGAACAAAAAAACAGTAATCGACGCCGATGCGCTTTTCTGGCTTTCCCTAAATCCCGCCTATTTAAAAAAACTGAACAAAGACACGGTTTTAACCCCGCATTATGGTGAATTTCTCAGGATATTCCCCGATAAAAAGGGATTAGTCCAAAATAGGCCCTGGCAGGCCTTGCACGAGTCGTTGCAACAGACGGATGCGACGATCAATTTAAAAGGCCCGGTATCCATTGCCGGGAATAAAAACATCGGCAGCTTTATAAATACAAGCGGAAATCCCGGTTTGGCCAAGGGCGGAAGCGGTGACCTTCTTGGCGGGATCATCGCCGGTTTTATGGCTTGTGGGCTGGAACCCTGTAAAGCCGCATATATGGCAAATTATATTCATGGGGCCGGGGCAGATAGCGCTGCCGAGGTTTTTGGACCGACGAGTTACTCTATGGATGAACTTGCCCTGATGATTAAAAAGACGCTGGCAAAAACGGCAAAAGCAGATAGCAAAGGAATTACATGTTAAAAATAAATACGGACTGGCTAAAGCGTACCCTGGATGTTTTTCTCCGTGAAGAGGTGCATAAAATCGGGATGGAAAAAGTGGCGCTGGGTTTATCCGGCGGGGTTGACAGCGCCGTTGTAGCGGCGTTGGCACAAAAAGCCCTGGGGGCTGAAAATATTCACGCGCTTATTATGCCCTATCGCACCAGCAATCCGCTTAGCGAGGCCCACGCGGTATTGGCGGCAAAAAAGCTTAAAATCAGTTATGACATTCTCGACATTTCGCCTTCGGTGGATGCGTACTTTGAAAAACGCGGGCAGGCCTCCGCGTTGCGCAGAGGGAACAGGATGGCGCGGGAGCGGATGTGCGTCCTTTATGATTATTCCGCAGAACATGATGCGCTTATTCTCGGAACCAGTAATAAGACGGAACTTTTATTGGGTTACGGGACCATCTTTGGTGATTTGGCGAGCGCCATCAACCCCATTGGCGATCTCTATAAAAGCCAGATTTGGCCCCTGGCAAGGTCTTTAAACGTTCCCGATGAAATTGTAAACAAAGCGCCATCTGCGGATTTATGGGATGGTCAAAATGACGAGGATGAGCTGGGTTACAGCTATTCTCAAATCGACAAGCTGTTATATTTTATAATAGATGAACGTTACCCGGACACCTTTATTTTGGAGCAAGGCTTTGAACAGCCCATGATTGATGATATCCGCGGACGTATTCAGCGCAGTCAATTTAAACGTCGTCCACCGGTGATCGCTAAACTTTCTAACCGGACAATAAACCAGGATTTTCGATATTGCCGGGATTGGGGCGTTTAATTTGGAAAAAATCGAAAAAGCCCTCTATCTTGTCGCCACACCCATAGGAAATATGGCGGACATCTCTTACCGGGCGGTGCATATTCTGCAAAACGTGGACCGTATCGCCGCGGAAGATACCCGCACGACCGCTAACCTACTGCGGCGCTATCAGATTAAAACCCCCATGGGCAGCTATCACAGCTATAACATAAAAACAGAAACGCCACGCTTAGTGGAGAGGCTAAAAAACGGCGCTTCAATTGCCCTGGTTTCCGATGCCGGGACGCCCGCAATATCCGATCCGGGATTCCACCTTGTACAGGCGTGTGTTGCCGAAGGGGTCCGTGTTATACCCATACCCGGTGCATCGGCATTGTTGGCGGCACTTACTGCATCCGGTTTGCCAACTCAGCGTTTTGTCTTTGAAGGGTTTCTGCCGTTAAAAAAAGGTCGTAAGTCGCGAATGGAATCCTTACTCTCTGAAGAAAGAACCATCGTTATTTATGAATCACCGCACCGCATCCTAAAAACAACGGGCCAATTAGCGGACATTCTGGGCAACCGATCCTGTGTTCTTGTCAGGGAACTGACAAAAATTTATGAAGAGTTTATAAGGACGGACCTTTTAGGGCTATCGCAACTTTTACAGCAGAAAAAACCCCGTGGTGAAATGGTGCTGGTAATCGAAGGTGCGCCACGTAAAATGAAGCGCGAAAAAAAATACAAACAGGATATGGAGGCGGAACAAACAACATAAGGCCTGTTTTATAAATTTCCGTTTATAAACAGCCGGCAATATGTTGGGGATCATCTCTCACTGTTTTTTATCTTAATGTGATCTATTTGTCCGGCTAAGCATTCTGAAGTCTTTATTTTCAAGGAGTATTCAAATGAAATCTTTGCTTTTTATACTGTTCTTTTTTTTCGTTGCATTGTCCGCCGGGCAAACCCTGAAATCAAAAGTTACAAAGGCAACGGTTTTTAAAGACCGCGCCATGGTTACCCGTTCCGCCGAAACAGACTTACCGGCCGGAATCAGCTCGGTTGTCTTTTCAAAGCTGACCCCGGAGCTTCGGGATGCATCTGTAACCGTTGCTGTAACGAATGCCGCGGTGAAAATCCTTGATGTAAAAGTTGAACGAAAATTCACCCGGGAAATTCGCAGGAACGAGGTGCGGAAAATTCAGGAAAAGTTGTATATCCTGAACCAGAAGCAACGCATAATAACCGATAAAATCGCCATATATCATAGCAAAAAAGATTTTGTGGAATCTTTAAAGGCGGAGTCGGTTAAATATGTCAACATGAAAATTCTTCTGAATACTTCGTCTGCAAAAAAGTGGAAAGAACTTTTAAATTTTATCGATACAAATTTAAACGAAATTTATTCCGGAATCCGTTCTCAGGTTATTTTAAACGATAAACTGGATAAGGAAATTCATGTTCAGAAGAAACTGCTTGAACAGTATAAAGGGGTCAAAAGCCGGGATTATAAGCAAATCATTATAACACTGGAATCCGAACATGCAGCCCATGTCAACATCCAACCTTCCTACCTGGTAAAGAATGCCGGCTGGTACCCGATGTATGACGCGCGGGTATATGCCAATCCCAAAAAGATGGAACTATCTTACTATGGAATGGTGCAGCAAGGTACGGGCGAAGACTGGAATGATATCAAACTTACGCTATCCACAGTTGATCCGGTATCGGTTAAAAAATTACCCGAATTAACCCCGTGGTTTATCGATGTGAACCCCCTGCCGCGACATCCGGGTATCCGCCCACAAAGCAGAAACCGCTCGGGTTTGCAAATTGACTATGAACAAGTTATGGGCATGCCCGGGGGCAAAGGGGCAATTAGCGGATATATTTTAGACAAAGATAGCGGTGAAGCTTTGCCCGGCGTCAATGTAAGCCTAAAAGGAACAGGGTATGGTTCTGTTTCGGACTCAGATGGTAAATTTTATATTTCAAATGTGCCTGCAAAAAATTACACCCTGACAACAAATTATATTGGCTATCAAAAGGTAAATGTCAGGCTTGACGTTCTGCAAAAACAAATTGCCCGGCTCAATTTACATTTAGCGGAGTCAAACCTGGAAATGAACGAAGCTGTTGTGATTACGGCTCAACGCCCCTTGGTTTCCCAAAACATCATGCATTTATCCAGCACGGTGCAGGGTATTCAAAAATCAAAAAAGTCAAAATATACAAATATCAATGCGCAGGATATCAGCACAACCTTTGAGTTAAAAACAAAAAACAACATTCCAAGCGACAACGGTGCGCACAAGGTAACTATCGATGTTGTACAGCTTCCGATACAGTTTGAATATACGGCCACTCCCAAGCTTTTGGAGAAAGTTTATCTAAAAGGGAAAACGCTTAACACGAATGACTATCCATTATTGGAGGGGGACATCAACATTTTTGTTGAAAACAATTTTGTAAACAAAACCTTTATCAAAACCATTGTGCCGACCGATACGCTCAAGCTTGCCCTTGGTTATGATGAAAACATCAAGATTGAAAAAACTTTGAAAAACAAATTCCTGGAATCAAAGGGGTTTTTAAGTGGTGCGAAGCGGGTCACTTATACCTTTGAAATTAAGGTAACCAATAACCGGTCAACGGTGTCAAGTCTCACCATTTACGACCAATCGCCGCAATCCATGAATGAAAAACTAAAAGTCAACCTTATACGTCCGGGGAAAGATGAAAAGGTGCGGCAAAAATCCGGGAACCTGATATGGCATATCAAGCTGAACCCGGGGGAAACACGGATTCTTCCGCTTAAGTTTTCTGTTGAATTTCCTTCCAATGTTGATGTATATGGACTTGAGTAATGCCGATCTTTTCATATATGTATCCAAACGATTATATGGACGGACATCATGGCTTTTTCCTGACCGTTTCCCTTTTTGGCATATCGCTTTCCAGGAACGGGAATGGTGAACGAAAGCCCAATATTAAAACAGGCAAATCCTGGCAATACGAAAGGTTTAGGCAGGCAATAATGTTGTATATGGAATGTTATCTTTCTCCATACCCAATCCGGTTATCTGGATTGAACAATTATCAAAAAATATTAAGCAACATAACTGAAAATGTGATAAAATTGTGCGAAACAAATTATCAAAACTGTTTATTTTAATTGGATATGTGTGTGAATCGAAGGTTTATTTCATTTGAGGGTATCGATTTTTCGGGCAAGAGCACCCAAATTACGATGCTAAAAAAATATATAGAAGAAAGAGGGGCACGGGTTTATGTGCTGCGTGAACCCGGTGGAACGGAAATATCCGAACAGATACGCCGCATTTTATTGGATCATGAACAAAACAAGATGGAAAGCCGGGCAGAGTTTTTAATGTTTAGCGCGGCACGGGCGCAACTGGTAAACGAAAAAATTGTACCTTTGTTAAAGCAGGGCCATTTTGTTATTGCGGATCGATTTGTTGATTCTTCCACGGCGTATCAGGGAGCAGGGCGCGGGTTGGAACAAACGATGGTCAGCCATATAAATTTATTTGCCACACATGGAATCTTACCCACGTGTACTTTTTATTTACGTCTTTCTGTCGATGAGGCCACCAGACGGCGACGGGCCCTGAATAAAACCGGCGATCGCATGGAAACCGCCGGCGAAGCTTTTTACAAAAGAGTTATAAATGGCTATGATAGCCTGGCGGCAAAAGAGCCGGAAAGAATACATGTTATCGACGCGCGTCAAACGATAAACGCAATTCAACAAGAAATTAGAACCGTTGTTAAATCCATGTTTTTGCCGTAAAAGCTTATAATAGGGGAACATCTGTCTGTGTGGATGGTAAATCAAACCAATAACGGTAATAACGAAAGAAGTATATCGCCAATCATTTTGGAGCAAACATGAAACGATCATCCAAGACTGCATTATTTATTTTTTTTATCACGGCAGGCGCCTGGTTCGCAAGCCCTCTGATCGCTGATCAACCGGATTACTATCAGCGTTTAAAGGAAAGCTGGCAAAACATGCAGGGTGTTTTTGAACAGGTAAACCAGCACTATGTGGAAGAAATAAATCCCTACGAACTGGTAAAGGTGGGCATAAGGGCCATGCTTGCCAAACTGGACCCCTACACCGTTTTTATAGAAGAAGACGGTAACCGCCGTTTAAAAATTATAACCACCGGAAAATATGGCGGTCTTGGAATGGAAATCGGTTCGCATCATAACCAGGTGGTTGTTATCGCCCCTATGCAGAACTCACCGGCCAAGGATGCCGGGATAATGGCCGGGGATGTTATTTTAAAGATAGACAGTATCCGAACAGATTCCATGAGCCCGGACGAAGTTTCATCCCATCTTAGAGGCATTATCGGACAAAAGATTAGCCTGACCATACAGCGCCCAGGTGTTAAAAAACCTTTTGAGGTACGTATGGCCCGCAGGGAAATTATAATAAACGATGTGGGATTTGCCGGTTTTGTTGCACCGGGGGTGGCTTATGCCACACTGGATGGATTCTCCGATAAGGCCGGGGCAGAACTACGGCAGGCCATAAAAAAAATGCAGTCCAAAGGAAAAATTAAAAAATTTATCCTGGATTTGCGCGGGAATCCCGGCGGCCTGTTAGAGGCCGCAGTGGATGTTGTAAACATTTTTGTTCCCGCAGACAGGCTGGTGGTTTTTACCAGGGGATATCACGAAAAACGCATAGAATTTAAAACAGATAAATCACCATTACTACCCGATGTGCCACTGGCAGTTATCGTGGATGGCGGCAGCGCCAGCGCATCGGAAATTGTTACCGGCGCTTTACAGGACATGGACCGGGCCGTTATCGTCGGGCGTTCTACGTTTGGCAAGGGACTGGTGCAAAAGGTTTATAAAATCAACCAAGCTACAAATACCCGGATAAAAATAACTACCGCAAAATATTATATACCCAGCGGGCGCTCCATTCAAAAAAGGGATTACGCCAAAAACAGCGCCCTGGTTCACGTAAACAATGCCGATAGCCTTTTGCATAACAACAAACACAACACTTATTTTACCCTGAACAGACGTGAAGTATTTGATAAGGGCGGTATTTATCCCGATGTTAAAGTCAGCGGTGATTCATTGAATGATGTGGTGTTGCAACTGGCCCGAAACTATGCATTTTTTGATTTTGCCGTCGATCTTTCTCATAAAGTAAACATGGAGAATATTGACATAAAAAGAGAAGCCCATCTATTTTCAGCCTTTAAAAAATGGATCGCAGGCCGTGATCTTTCGCTGCCCTACCGCGGCAAGGAAGACATTGGAAATTTAAAAAAACTCATTGCATCCGAAAAACATAATACTGTGGTCGATACCCTGCTTGCCAGTTTAGAAAAACATCTTGAAAGTTTAAACCGGCAAGAATTTGAAGATAGCCGGGACGCCATCATACGGCTTATACGCGTGGAGCTGGCCGAAAAAGAAGGCGGACGCAGCGGGCGCGAGGAATACACCGCCCGGAACAGCCGGGAAGTCCGCCAGGCCATTGGCATTCTTGGAAATGAACCGGGCTATGATAAAATTTTGGCGCGGAAATAAGCAACTCCGCTGTGGCAGCGTTTTGTAGGAACATTTAATAAATCCAGGCCGTTGTAATTATTTTTAATCACAACGGCTTTTTCTTTGGCAAAAAGAGCGCTTATCCCTAAATTTACACCTTTTCAATTTAGGCCTGACGAATGGATACCCGTTTAATATTTAAAAAAATTTCCGATTGCGCACAACAATTGGCGATGCCTGTATATGCGGTAGGCGGCTTTGTACGCGACCAGGCATTGGGACGCGAAAGTGATGAAATCGATTTTGTTGTTGTGGGCGATGCCATGGTTTTTGCCGATAATCTTAAAAAGTACCTCGGTTTGAAACGGGTTACCCGCTATGCACGCTTTGGCACCTTCATGGCCCGCTATGGTGGATACAACCTGGAATTTGTAAATGCCCGTAGTGAATCCTATGATTTTAATTCCCGCAATCCTGTAATAAAATCAGCTTCCCTGGATGAAGACCTGGCGCGCCGGGATTTTACCATCAATACGCTGGCCATGGATATTTCCGACGAGCGCTTCGGGCAAATCATTGATAAATTCAATGGATTGGACGATCTTAAAAAAGGCATTGTCCGAACGCCGTTGGCCCCCGATAAAACATTTTATGATGATCCCTTACGCATGATGCGCGCCATCCGCTTTGCCACACGCTTGAATTTCAAAATTGATGATAACACTTTTTATGGTATTCAGAAAAATGCAAACCGGTTAAATATTATTTCTCCCGAACGTGTACGTGATGAATTTACAAAAACTATTTCTGCGCCAAAACCGTCGATTGGCATGGATTTGTTTGACCGCAGCGGACTGCTTGCCGTATTTTTACCGGAGGCCGGAGTGATGAAGGGGGTAGAACAGAAAAAAGAATACCATCATAAGGACGTTTTTTACCACACACTCGAGGTAATGGACAATGTGGCCTTAAATGATGATAAGCCGGAACTGAGGCTGGCCGCATTGTTTCATGACATTGGTAAACCGCGTACCAAGCGTTTTGTAGAAGGCAGCGGCTGGACTTTCCATGGCCATGAAGTTGTTGGACAGCGTATGACCGAATCCATTTTGAAACGTCTGAAATATTCAAACGGGACCATCCGTTTTGTTTGCAAGCTTGTTCGGCAGCACCTGCGCCCAATGACCCTGGTAAAAGACGATGTAACAGATTCAGCCATCCGCCGATTATTGTTTTTGGCCGGCAAGGAGTTTGATGATCTGATTATTTTATGCCGGGCGGATATCACATCAAAAAATCCGGACCGGGTAAAAAAATATCTGAACAACTACGATCATCTTCTGGAAAAAATAGCCCTTGTGGAAGAACGTGACCGTATCCGCAACTTTCAGCCACCGGTGGACGGCATAGAGATAATGGCCTTGTTCAACACGGGCCCGGGAAGACATATCGGCCGCGTAAAAAAATTTCTGGAAGAAGCTATATTGGACGGTCGTGTTGAAAACGACCATGACGCATGTGTCGCCTTGATCAAATCCCATATGGATGAATTTAAAGATGAATAAAATTCTGTTTTTCACGTTACTTTTCCGATGAGACGCTCCTATCTTTCCCTGCTGGTATTTATCATCCTTTCACTGATTTGGAGCTCGACCTGGCTTTTTATAAAACTCGGCCTGGAGACCATGCCGCCCTTTTATGCCGCGGCCTGGCGTTTTTTAATTGCTTTTCTTATTCTATACCTGTATGGCAAAAAAAAGCACCTGCCCATACCGCAGGACATAAAGAGCCATCTCTTTTTTATTGTCTTTGGGATGTCCATTTTTACCGTCAGCTATGGGCTGGTTTACTGGGGAGAGCAATACATCAACTCCGGGCTGACCAGCGTGCTGTTTTCCGTGATGCCTTTTTACACCGCGCTGATTGCGTTAAAAATACTGCCCGATGAAAAGATGAACGGTTATAAGCTTTTTGGTTTACTGTTGGGTTTTGCAGGGATTGTATTCATTTTTTACGATCAACTTACTTTTAGTACGTCAACCATTGTGTTGCTGGCCATGGGCGCCATCTTGCTTAGTCCGCTCTTTTCTGCTTACGGCACCCTGATCAGTAAAAAGGCGGCACATACCTATCACCCGGTCACCATGAACACACTGCCCCTTTTGTATGCAAGCATCAGTTTTTTTATTTTGCATTTTTTCCTTGAAAAGGCCCCAGCGACAGGCATAAGTGGAATGGCGCTGATTTCACTCTTTTATCTCGGTATCTTTGGTACGGCCATCGCTTTTGTCCTGTATGTTTGGATGCTACAACATACTTCGGCCTTGCTTATGTCTTCGATTACTTTTGTAACTCCCCCACTGGCCCTGATGTGGGGCTGGGTTATCCTGGACGAACCTGTTTCAATAAATTTAGCGTTTGGGATGGTTCTTGTTTTTAGTGGGATTTATCTGGTGCGTAAAGAGTAAACGATGTCACAGATCGATCATACGGAAATTTTGCCGGCCCAGTTTATAGTGGCCGATGGCCTGCTCAAGTAAACTGTCACGGACAACAAGGATGATATTCCGGGCCGGGTTAGAATCCAGCAGAAAAGAAACCGCCGGTTCCAGGCCTTCACCCTGCAACTCCAACTTGCCAATTTCATCGATGATTACCCATGGGGTAAGTGGCTTTATGTTATAAAGTTGTTCCCGCCCCCATTTAAAAGTGGCGCGGCTAAACAAAAAACGCCCTATGGCAAGGCTATCCGCCGGGTTTTGAGGCGGTTGAAGACAGCGACTCTCTCCGTTTATAATACGCTGAAGGTGACGTTTTCCATGACGGATTGGCGCCAATATGCCATCGGCCTCCGGTCGATTTTTTAACCAATTTGAAATGCGTGTGGTTTTACCGCTTTGAATTGGGCCACTATAGATATGAACCATCACATATCTTCACTTGCATCCGGAGCGGAGAATCCATCCCTTGCTTCGAAGGCATAACATTTAAACGCATTTTCATCGATATTGTCAAAACGTGTCAGTGTACACAGGATGTATTCTCCGGGATCATCATCCTTTTTGCAGAGCAGGCACAGCCCCGGTTTGTTTATAAGCTCCGGGTTAAGCTTTGTGCCGTCATCGGAATAAAAACCACTCATTCCATCGTCGGGATCAAAGCCTTCAAAATCATTAAAATCGTCAAACCACTCGTCCATCCCGTCCCTCCCCTGCATAAATTGATGTTCGTGATCCAGATGAATCATTTTCTGGAAAAGCCATAATATGAAATTGCGTTTCAATACGTTTTGATTATCTGAAGAGCTGGTAACATGGCTATGCCCCGCCAGCACTTTTTTCTTTCTGTAAAAAAAGAAGATTGTTTAAATAGGGCGTATCCACTTCGACCCTTGTGACATTTTCAAGTTTTATCAATTTTGAAACCGTGCTCAAAGAACTCATGTTTCCCACACCTTGAATTTTAATCCACTCATGATCCGAATCCATTATTTGCCCAATATCAAATCCCGTTTCGGAGAAATTTTCTGAGAAGATGGCTAAATGGCCATAAATTTGACCCAGCTCGATGACCCCCTGCGGAAAAGATTCGAGATAAAAGGGAGGCAGCTTATCTGCCCGGCGACGATTTTTGCGTACCAGCTTTGCGATGGACTCATGAAAACGGTTGCCCCAATATATCTCCGTAATTTGCTCCAGAGGAAAAAACGTCAGGCCATCATAGCCCCCTTCGTTTGTATATTGGGCCATGAGAACAACCTCAGAGTTTAAAAACTCAACGGTACCGGTCAGCTCACTGCCGGTAATATCTTCACGTTCGATGGATAGGATGGTGTGTTCTAAATGACATTTGTCGAGTTCTCTGTAGAGCATTCACATTTCTCCGGTTGCATTGAAATATTGGATCCATCAACCCGATGGCCAAGACCAATATAATCAAAATAAATGGTTGTATTCAATAAACAACATGACGCATGTGCCATTGAAATGACCGGATCGAGATAGTCCGCTGGATCGAGATAGTACAAGGCAGAAAAGGATCGGCTTTTACTTTACTTCCCGGTAAAAAAAATTTGACACTGTTTGAAAAGCAGAAGAAAAAGATCGTCAATATTATTTGGGCTTTAAAACGGCATGAGCAATAACTATCGGTGGGCAATGAAAATGATTCCATAAAAAAAGCCCTTTCACACATTAAGTGAAAGGGCTTTTGGATAGTTTCATTCTATTTATTTCATCAATATCATCCGACGGGCCTGGCTAAACAAGGATGATGTAAAGGAATAAATATACATCCCGGAAGGCAAAACCCCGCCCCTATCGTTGCGTCCATCCCATTTAAGGGAATAGCTGCCCGGATTTAATACCCCTTTATAAAGAGTTCGGACTTGTTTGCCAAGTACATCAAAGATTATGATGGAAGATTGCAATGGCGTCTTTGTCTGTGGAATATTCACCACAAAATGCGTGGTCGGGTTAAACGGGTTCGGGTAATTGTTCTTTAGGGCAAAACGGGCCGGGATACCGACGCCGGAAAGACTGATTCCGTCCGTATTAGCGATTTTCACCTGAACGGCATCATGTTCAATTTGCCGTCCGTTGAAATCTGTATCGATTAGCTTGTACCAGTACGTATTGCCGGCTTCAACGGTCTGGTCCCGATAACTGTATTCATTGCTATAGGAGACCGTACCGTGACCGCGCAGGTTTTCATCGGATTTATAAGATGCGATTTCCAAATAATCACCATCTTCTCTGTTGGCCCTGAGGATTGAAAAGCCCTGGTTTTCAATTTCGGATTCGGTTTTCCATTTCAACAGGGCGCTGTTCAATTCCGCCTGCACTGTAAAAGAAGCCAATTTCACCGGCAGGCTGGCGTCGTTTGTGGTATATGTAATCTGAAGGCTCCAGCTGCTTACAGAGCCGCCGTTAAAATAATTATTGACATAACAACGCAGGGTCCAGGTACCATTGGAATGTTTTCCGTCAAATACCTGCAAGGTGTTGTCTGGCTGAAAACTTCCCGTGTACGGATCACTTCCCGCCGTTAAAGTTGTGACAGCTTCATCGTCCAGGGTGGTGTTGGTGTAATTACTGCCCGTGTTCTCTGTGGCAATACCGGCGCCCTGGTTATCCGGCGACTCTAAATCAATTGTATATTCTGACAAGGTGCCGTTTACATTAATGGTCGCATTCGCATCGATTATGATAAAATTGTCCGGTACGCTTAGTGTGGACAATTGAGAGCCGGCGGAAAAACTGCTCCAGCTAACACCGGTATTGTTGGTATAGGTAGCAGTTGCCAACGTTGCAACCCAGTATTTTAGTAATCGTACGGGCGGGATACTGCCCGCGCCCCCAAAAGGAAATGTTGTTGTAAGGTTGTTCACCGAGTTATCTGTTGCGGATATATAGTATTGGATCTGAATACCCAGACTTTGCCCGGGGATGATAAAATCATATACACCTACAGAAGGACCATTGACGTCCGTTACCGCCGTCCAGCCGCTGGTATCCACGGCGCCAACACCGCCAATACGCCGATAGTACAATGTCGGGTTACCGGAAATGCCACCATTGTCGGTGATCGTTGCTGATATTGTTCGAGTCGCAGTATTGTTTGATGATTGTTCAACCACATGCTGTATCAGCGGCGTTTGACCGTCTCCGCCTTTAGCGGCGAGTACGCCTTTATAGGCATTCACCCTTCCGAAGCCCACATGTCGGTTCCAGCCGGTAGCGTCAAAGGTGTAAAGATCCACTTTGTCGGACGTGTTTTGCAGGATGTTCCGAATTTGGCTACCGGTAAGATTTGTATCGGCGCTGGTAATCAAGGCTGTAACTCCCGCGGCATTGGGACAAGAAGCAGATGTGCCGTTAAAACTATCATTATAATCACCGGCCGACCCGGTTGATGTATTATAACCCCGTGAACCGCTGATATCGGTGGTGTAAACAATGGTCGGTGCCACCACGTCCAAATCGGCGCCATAGTTACCGCCCCACCAGCGTTGCAGGTCATTACTGCCAATATTTTTCTTTTCATCAAACATATTGGATGCGCCCACGGCAACCACATCGGTCAGATAGGCCGGGTAAGCGACTGTGCCATGGCTGTCGTTTCCGCTTGAAAAAAGTACCACACTGCCTTTGCCGTTACGGCCCTGTGTAACCGCACGGTTAATGGCGTCATTAATGGTCTGGTCAACAGAACCGCCGCCCCAACTGTTGCTAAGCACGGATGCGCCGTTCTGCCAGGCAAAATCAATGGCCCCGCCAATATCGGCGCTACCAGCGCTGCCTGCGCTGTTGAATATCTGGACGGGCATAATTTGTACATTATAAGCGATGCCGGCCACACCGATTCCATTGTTGCCAACCGCGGCAATAATACCCGCACAGTTCGTACCATGAGCTTCATCACCCGGCGCGTCGGGGCCGTCATTGTCCCCGCTAAAGTCGGCGGCAAAATAATAAAGGATATTGGCCTTTAGATCCGCATGGCTGGTATCAACCCCTGCGTCTATTACAGCCACAATTACATTCGGATCACCGCCACCAACAATATCCCAGGCCTGGTCCACATCCATGTCCGCATCCGGTGTACCGACGACAGTGGATGGAGTGGTGCCGGTAGCATCCGTTTGACCGGTGTTTACATGTGCCCATTGGCTTGGATGCAACGGATCGTTTACGGTGGAGTTCAGTAAATCATGGTCAAGATAGATAAAGTTTGGCTGTGCCCAGACAACGATGGCCTCTCCAACATAGCTGTTTGCAGCTGTAAGGCCGTTTAATCCACTAGATTTATCGACTTGTAGAAGATAGGTGTCCTCAGCCGTTTTACGGATGAGTTGAGCGCCTTTCTGTTGGTTGAGCGCATCGATTTGCATCTGGCTTATAGCGGGTGCATAGCGCACCAAAAACTGATTGCTCAAAGCCTGGCGCACATGATGCCAGCGTAAAACAGGGGCGGCTATTTTTATTGTGTTTAAGGCATTGATCTGTGCCAAAAGGTTTTCCAGTTCCGTTTCCGGTACATTCTGGTTTAACAGAATATGACGTTGCAAAACACCATACATCTTTTTTGTAGCAGATAACTTGCCACCCAAAATTGAATTAAGGATTTGAGCATCATTAAGTGCATCCTGTGCATTGTTAAAAGTAACGGATAATTCATTTGTAACAAGATCAAGTGTTATTGGCTGATTCCCAGCGAAGTAGGTACGTTCAATACCCTGGGCAAGAAGGAAACTCGTAAATAAAAAAAATAGTATAATAAACCGCTGCATATGCTCTCCTATGATAAAATCTTTAGTTTTATGAAGATTTCAGTACAAAATGGGGGA